>JAFWAG010000032.1 GCA_017507765.1 Alphaproteobacteria bacterium
GGCGTAAAACAATTATAAACCGACTTGGCGCCGAAAATGGCAAAACGCCCCATGGACTGTAAAAAGTTTAGAAAAACCCGACCGATAAGATTGATAAAATCCACTTTATTTATGCTCCAGAATTAACTTACACCGGAAATGTCCGCTTTATCTGCGGCATCATTTCCCGACAAAGAAAGAGGCAAAACTTCATTGACATATTGTCGGCAATAACGCCCGCCAAGATTACAAAGAAGTTCATACGATATGGTTTCAGCCGATGAAGCCAAAGTATCCAACGAATTGTTTGGACCGATAATTTCTATCATCTGACCGACAAAAAGCTCGCTTTCCGGAATATCCGTAACGTCAAAAGTCGTTAAATCCATGGATATTCTGCCGATAATAGGCACTTTCTTTCCGGCGATACAGCCATAGCCACGATTGCCGAGATTGCGAAGGAAACCGTCTGCATACCCTATGCCAACCGTAGCAATACGTCCGTCTTTGGTAAAAGAGTAGCTTGCGCCGTAACCTACAGACTGACCGGCATGGGCTGATTGTATCTGAAGGATTTTGGCTTTCAAAGAAAGTGCCGGCTGTAAAGAAACCGTTTTTTCACAACCTGAATGAGGATATAAACCATACAAACCTAAACCTGGGCGGCATAAATCAAATAAATAATCTTTGCCCAGAAAGATTCCTGCGGTTGCGCTGAGGCTTAATTCCGGAGTGTAGCCCAAAATAGCGGAAGCCTTCGCAACGATATTTTTAAACCAAGCAAGCTGGGTTTGATTTTTTTCATCTTTAGGGTTATCGGCATTGACCAAATGGCTCATCAGCAAAACCACATCAAGATTTTTAAGCTTTTCCTCTGCGGCAGAGAAAAGTGTATCCTGTTCTTTGGCAGAAAGGGCAAAGCGGCTCATACCGGTATCAAAATTAAGAGCCGCCGGAAAACGATGCCCAGCCGAAGCGGTGTAAGCAATCCAACGGTCTATCTGCTCAAACGTGTTTAAAACCGGAATTAAGTTATAAGCTGTGAAGTCTTTTTCCGTATCAGGAAAGGTGCCATGCAAAACAAAAATACGGGCATTGGCACCTACGGCACGACGGATTTCTATACCTTCGCTAAGATAGGCAACAAAAAAATCCCTACAGCCACCACGAGATAAAGCCGAAGATATCTGCGATGCGCCCAAACCATAAGCATTAGATTTGACAACCGCTGCGCACTTGCCGGAAGACGGAAGCAAAGAACTCAGATTGCGCCAGTTTGAAACAACGGCACCTAAGTCTATATCAAGAAAAGCTCCGGCTTCTTTTTTGTTCATAACGAAAGAGTTCCCTATGTCAAATTACCGAATTGAGTGTACTTACCATTAAAGTAAAGGTCAACCGTTCCCGTCGCACCGTGGCGCTGTTTGGCGACTATCAATTCGGCTTTGTTCTGCAAAGATAAATTGCGTTCTTCCCATTTGGTGTAACGGTCTTGAAACTTATCTTCGGTTTCATTGGCTCTTTGCACCGGAACTTCTCTTTCCGAATAATATATTTCTCGAAAAACAAATAAAACTACGTCGGCGTCTTGTTCGATAGAACCGGACTCTCTTAAATCCGAAAGCAACGGACGCTTATCTTCTCTTTGCTCTACCTGACGGCTTAACTGTGAAAGGGCGATAACCGGAACATTAAGTTCCTTGGCAAGTATCTTTAAGCCACGGGTAATTTCCGATAATGCCTGCACACGGTTTTCTTGATTACGGACATCGGCAGAGTCGATAAGCTGAATATAGTCAATGACGATAAGACCCAAACCTTTTTCTTTGTCTCTTTTCATACGGCGGGCGCGGGTGCGGATAGCGCTGACCGTAAGACCCGGAGTATCGTCCACATACAAAGGTATGCGGTTGAAATCGGCAACAGCTCCCGCCAATTTTTCAAAATCAGCAGCCGTAATCCGACCGGTTCGCATTGAATGGCTTTCAATCTGGGTTTCCGTGGAAAGCACACGGGAAGCAAGCTGCTCTGACGACATTTCCAAAGAAAAGAAAGCAACGGACTTTTTTTCGGCATCGGGTTTTTTATTGGCTTCGGCAAAATCCTTTGCCGCATTAAAAGCAACACACGTTGCCAAAGCAGTTTTACCCATACCAGGGCGACCTGCCAGAATGATTAAATCCGAAGGGTGAAGACCTCCCAAGAAACGGTCAAAATCGATTAAACCGGAAGATACTCCCGATATACCGTCAGGATTGCGTTTTGCCCTTTCCGCTTCGTCAATGGCTTCCCGTAAAGATATGGAAAAAGCCTCTAAACCGCCTTCAATATGGCCTTGGTTGGAAAGGTCAAAAAGTTTCTTTTCCGCAAAACCGATTTGCGTTAAAGCATCGTTTTCCAAGCTGATTGAGAAAGCTTCGTTAACTACGTCATAGCCAAGATTGATAAGCTCTCTTCGCAAATAACGGTCAAAAATCTGCCTGCCATAATCTTCGGCGTTAATAATCGTAACCGAAGATGCCGCAAGCTTCATTAAATAAGACCCGCCGCCGATTTCGTCCAAACAGCCGTTGGAATTAAAGTAGCCTTGTAAAGTTACCGGATCCGCAACATGGCCTCGTTCAATCAAGCTTTGGCAGGCTTCATAAATCTTTGCATGAGCCGGAGAGGCAAAATGATACGGACGCAAAAAGTCCGCAACTTTTTCCAAGGCACGGTTATTGGCAAGCAAAGCTCCCAATAAAGCTTGCTCTGCTTCCAAGTTTTTCGGGGCTTCCCGTAAATCTATGTTTTTGGTTTCTGTCGTCATGAGGCAAACTATACCAAAAGCAAAGGCGGAAAGAAACTATTTCCTTTCCGCCTTCGGTAATTTTTTAAAGAAAAAACTACGCTTCGGTTTCCGCCGGAACTTCAGATTCAACAACCACAGCTTCGGCTTCGGCAACTACTTCAGCGGCAACAGCTTCTGAAGCGGCTTTGGCTGAGGCAAAGAACTCGGCTACATGGCGTTCAGCTTCTTCCTGAGAACGAGCAACGGTTACAACAACCTTTTCCCGAACGTCAGGGTGCGGAGCAACAACAACTTCATATACTCCGACGTCTTTTATCGGCTGATCCAAAACAACATGACGGCGTTCAATCTTATGACCGGATTCCGTAATCGCATCATAAACATCACGGGCGGTAACCGAACCATACAAATGACCGGTTTCCGAAGCCTGACGAACGATGATTACGCTTAAACCCTGCAATTCTTTAGCAACTGCAACCGCATTTTCTTTATTCTTGGCATTCAAAACTTCCAGCTCAGCTCTCATCTTTTCAAAATATTCAAGATTGGCTTTGTTGGAGCGAAGAGCCTTTTTCTGGGGAAGAAGGTAATTACGGGCAAAACCGTCCTTTACCTTTACTACGTCTCCCATTTGTCCGAGCTTTTCAATACGCTCAAGCAAAATAACTTCCATTATTTTTCCTCCTTAACTCTTGGATTTATTTTCGGCAAATCCAAGATAATTATTCAAATAGACTTAAAATCCTAAGACCTTAAACGAAATATATGAAATCCAAAACAGCGACGCATAGAAAACGATTAAAGCAAGCGCAGAGTATCGGAAACTGGCGGCTTTCTTATGTCCCCAACAAATGGCACGAACAAAGTACGGCAAAGCCAAAGCTCCCGCAAAGTTTAATGCCAGATACAGGACAGAACCACCAAATGAAACACCGACAATCAAAGATAAGAGTATCAAAACCCCCAACCAATGCTGAATACGGATATTCAAGTAATCAGGTGAAGGCCGCAACGCTTTCTTCATTGCGCTTAAAATATACTGAGCGATAAAAGCAACGATTAAAGTTCTGGTAAACCACAACAGCACGACAAAAGTCATAAATACCGGAGTGAGAGCAACGACAAGAGACATCTGAAGCTCAGGATTACCAACGATAACCGTAGCAATACTTTTTTCCAATAACGGAACAATAGCCTGCTTGATTGTTTCAGTCGAACCGGTCGTGATAGCTTCAAGTCCGACAATGTTATATCCAAACCATAAAGCAATCAATCCGCCGGCAAGCGCAAGCCAGCTTAACGCCCAACCAAGCGGATACCATATACGGCCGCCCTTGGGGTCCAGATTTCCTCGCAAAAGGAAAAAGACCAACAAGAAAGCCGGTATCGCATCTGCAAACAAGAAGAGCATAGAAGCGTAAGAGCCGAATAAGTAGGCTACGGTAGCCCAACCAAAAATGGCGGAAGCAAATACCGCAAGCGAACCAATACTTAAACCGACCAAGAAAAGCGGTATCGCAGAACAGTACAAACTAATCATAGATGGCAAATCGCCGCCATGCCAGATTAAACCGAACATTGCACCACCGGTGATACCGGCGATAACTGTAAACACGATTTTAAAAAACGTTGCCATGTTATGATTTCTTTCGTTTCAGAGTTTAAGGAAAATTAGTCTTCAACATACGGCAGAAGAGCAATATAACGAGCTCTTTTAATAGCCTGAGCAAGCTCACGCTGTTTCTTTGCCGATACCGCAGTAATGCGGCTGGGTATAATCTTTCCCCGTTCCGAAATAAAACGAGAAAGTAACTTTATATCCTTGTAATCAATCACCGGAGCATTTGCCGAAGAAAACGGGCATGATTTGCGGCGGTGGGTAAAAGGACGCTGATTTCCCTGCATCATTATTCTGCACTCCCCTCAACAACAAACTCTTCATCAAAATCGAACTTTTCTTCAGCTTCTTTGGCGTCACGGCCTTTAGGAGCCATCATAACCGAAGGTCCTTCTTCTAATTGTTCGACCCTTATGGTCATGTAACGCAAAATATCTTCGCTAAGACCCATAAGACGTTCCATTTCCTTAACCGCAGGCGCCGGAGCGTCCAAGTTAAACAGAACATAGTGTCCCTTACGGTTCTTTTCTATACGGTAGGCAAGCTGACGCAAACCCCAATCTTCACGCTTGGTTACTTTACCGCCGTTTTCCGTGATGACACCGGCAAACTTGTTTGCCAAATCATCAACAGCAGAGGCGGAAATATCCTGACGTGCAATAAAAACACATTCATAAAAAGGCATATTAATTCCTTCCTTTTGGCTTATCTCAACCCTTTATGAAACCCGAGCTTCCCCCTTGGAAACCCGCATAAAGAGCATAGCCGGTCCGTTGGCCGGCAAGGAAAAACGGAACTTGTTAAAATACACATTTTTTCTACTTTGGCAAGAAAAATATAAGGTTTTCCGAATCTTACCGCAAAAAACGACTTAGCTTTTACAGCATAAATATAAAATGGAATTGACAGCAGCTTTACAGGTACAACAAAAGCGCCCAAGAAAACTTGAGCGCCAAGAGAATAAAAAGCAATTAAGCCAAAAGGTCGGCAACCGTTTTAGCACTTTTGCCGCTGTGCAGCTTGGCTACATTATTATAGCCAATTTGCAACATATCCGACAAAGCGGCACCTTGGTTAAAGGAATTAGCCATCGTGGCCTGTACCTTATCCAACAAAGCATTCTGCTGTGCCGCCGCGCTTTGGTCGGTTGCAGATTCAGTAGTTACATAATCGTGTTTATAGGTGTCGCCCATTTGCACTTGAAGCAAATACGGTTCCTCGTCTTTGTCCGACGCCCCCTCCTTGCGCGCAACCCTTATATAATAGGTGCCGGTCTTAGATATTTTGGTATCGCCGGTCATCAGCTCTTTGAACTTCGCAAACAATTTTTCGTTGCTTTCGTCATTGCTGGCTATTATTTCCGTACGACCATAACCGACGCTTTCGTACACTTCAAAAACAATGTTCTTACCTTCAAAGTCTTTGATGTACTGTTCAAAAGCATCGGTGGTGCTTTCGGTACTTTGCGAAGATTCATCATCTTCCTCACCTGCCGTACGAAGGGTTATGCGCAATTTCCCTTGGGAAATGACATTAAAAGAGTACCAGTCCTCTGTATCCTTTTCACTCAAAGAACTGGCAAGGTTCAGTCGGTAATAATTATTACGGACATACCCAATATCCCGAGCAGTATCTGTACCTTCGACATTATTCGTAACGTCCGAAGAGGTTTTATCCCAAACTCCGACCCGTGGCTCATAAGCGGTGGTATTTGCTCCAAGAGTAACAGATGCCATAATTTATCCTCCGACTAACAACTATTTTTAGTGTAACATATTTTCCCGCAAAAATAAACCTTTATTGCTTTTTATGCTTTAATATCTCTGACGATTTCGGCGTCTTTTTCCAAGCTTTCCATTTGTTCTGCCGGTGTTTCTTCCGAAGCAAGCGCCTCTTCTTCAACCCGTTCTTTGGATTCGTCTGCCGGCTCCTGAGTACCTATCTGCCAGACAAGGCTGTAAAGATGGAATGTGTCCTTCAGACCTTTGAAAGTAAAATCACCTTCATCATTGAAAATAAATCCGTCGCCCGCCGCCAAAGCATATAAATCTTCGGTAAGGAGTATCTGACCTCCCTTGGCCTGCTCGCAAACTCTGGAAGCAACTTGAACAACCGTACCGAATAAATCTCCGTCTTCGGAAATAGGTTCACCGGCGTTCATGCCAATATGAACAAAGAACTCTTCCATGGGCTGGGCAAGATTGTGGGCATGAATGCGGTCTTGGATATATATTGCCGCTTTTAAGCCGTCATAGGCAGAATCAAAACGCACGAACATACCGTCGCCCAAGTGCTTTACTTCGTTGCCGCGATATAAACGCAGAGCTTCACGAACAATAGAGTTATGAGCATGAAGTATCTTTTGCATAAACTCTTGCCCATAGTTTTGGGCAATTTCCGTAGATCGGGAAATATCTGTAAACATAAGGGTAATTATCCGTGACATTTGCAGTTCTTCTTCAATGGGTTTTACCTTTGCGGTTACGATATCCCGCCAAGCTTGCATATGTTCCCCAAGACCGGCAAAAGCGTCTCGTTTAATCTTACGCAAAAGCGTGTCCATTGAACGGTTACCAAAAACAATAAGTTCCCTATGATAGCTTTCTAAGGTCGGATTATTAAAAGCTTCATAAAACTCTCGGGTCTTGTTGTCATCGGTAACAAAGGTTTCTGCGCTTACGGCCTTTATCGCCAAGCCTAAAACCTCTTTATATTCTTTCATCGGCAGATTGAAAAAGGTACTTATCCGCTCGCAAGCACCGGCAACCACAAGGTTAACCGAAACCCGTGTGTAAATATCCATACGAATATCATAACGCTTTACGATGCTTAAAACCTGTTTCACAAAGTCATCAACGATAGAGATGATTTTCTTCATCTTTTCCGGAGGGACTTTTCTTACTTCCTCTTTCGCTTCGGGTTCTTTTTCCTCTGCCTTTGAAGCTTTTTTATCTTTAACTTCTTCAAGGATTTCTTTTGCCGTAACGGATTCTGTCTCTCCGGATTCTTCTTGCTCTGCGGCGGCAACTTCTTCGGAAGTTATTTCTTCGGCTTTGTTTTCAGGGTCTCTTTGCTCTCTTTTCGTAAACAAATACCGGAAAAAGTTAAATAAAGACTCAAACGGATTATATTCCGTCATCTTTTGATAGCGGCTTTTGGCAAAAGTATTGGAAGGATTAAGGCTAAAAGGACTTAGTAAATCAACATCTTTCCAAGGTATCAGCAGAATTGCCGAGAAAATTGAAGTTACGACGAAAATCAGGATAAACGCAGCAAACGTAATGGAATAAAGCGTGGAAGATGATAAGCCTTCTCCTATTTTATTCAAAAGCAAAACAACCAGATAGGAAATCAGTGCCGCCACACCCAAGCTTGCCAAAATCAACAGGAACAGTCTGCCGAACAGGCCGGTATAAGAAAGAGACTTCTTGGCGGAAGAGTGTTTTCGATACGACGTATTATCAAGCCAAGAATCCGAGCCAGAGTCTCGGCGAGATGAGCCTCCTTTGGAAAAAGAGCGGGCTCCGTTCATGATTTTTGCACTTAAATAAACAACAACTTCATCACCTTGATTGGTTTTGGGGTCATAACGTTCTTTGACTACTTTGGTCGGACGATTAGTTTGGCGTTCCAACTCTTTAGCTTCGTTTATCGCCGTTTCCCTTTGCGACGAGGTATAGCGAGAGCAAATACTCCACCCCCCTTTGTCGAAAATGTAAACTTCGTAATTGGTAATCAAAGCCACGCTTGCTATTCCTTTGCGAACAGAATCCTATAGGCTTTAAAGAATAATTAAAAAGAATGAAAAAGACGTTAAAAAACCCATTCTTAAAAAAGAACGGGTTTTAAACTTTTTAACCAGAAAACCTGTTTTTAAGCTTTGATTCCGAAACCGGCAAAACGCTTGTTAAACTTAGCCAACTGTCCTCCGGTATCGACCAAACGGTAAACGCCGGTCCACGCAGGGTGGGTAAGCGGGTCAATATCAAGACGAACAACATCGCCTGCCTTGCCAAGAGTCGAGCGGGTTTTTATTTCGGTACCATCGGTCATTACTAAGGTTATTTCGTGGTAATCCGGATGAATATCTTTTTTCATAACTAGCTCCAAATAAAATTGAGTGGTGCAATATACAGCAAAGGAAACAGAAAAGCAACTATTTCCGTTCAACAATTTCCAGATAAATCTTATCCTGCTGAACTTTATTGCCTAAAGCTCTGACCTCTATCCGAGTCGAGCGCACGCCTTCGTCCATTAAAATCGACCGTGCCGCAAGCGCACGAGACAATGATTGACGCCGAGATTTACTGGAACCTGCCTCTTCATCACGGGCATAGGACATAATGCGGACACCGATATTTTCATTAGCATTAAGCTTTGCCGCTAAGTTTTTAAGCTTGGAAATATTTTCCGCATTTAAAGCCGTAGCATTAGGAGAAAAATCCAAAACGGTATCATTATCCGAGTCGGCAGGTTTTTCTGGCGTTTGTGCTTTAAGCGGAGCGACAGGCTTTACCTCGACCGGAGTCGTTGTGTCAGCTTTCGGTGCAGGGGCTTCGGTAGCTTTGGTTACTTCTGCAACCGGAGCCGGCGCAGCCACAGGAACTTGGGCAACGGCCGGAACAGAGCTGGAAGAAGGTGATGCTTTAGCGGCAACCGTAGGTTCCGGGAGCTTTTTTTCTTCCTCTGTCAACGGAGAAACCGGAACTTGTTTTGCTTTAGGTGCTGCTTTCTTAGCCTTAGCGGGCTTGGCAGAAGACGTTTTTTTGGCTTTTTTCTTAGCCTGAGTTTTTGCCTTTGCCTTGGCTTTAGGTTTGGAAGAAAGCTTTTGCGCAGGCTTTTTGCCCCCATCCGGCTGAACAAGCTTGACCGGCTTATCACTTATCATCATGTCGTCCAAAACACTTAAATCAACAATGACGTTTGGAGAGTTTACATAAACTACATCGGAAATGACGTCCTGATTTCCTCCGGCAATCGCTTTATCGGCCATGCCGATTAAAAGAAGTGCGAAAAACGCCGTCAGAACCGGTTTATAAATGTTTTGCAAAGCAACCTCCATAGCAAACAAGAAGCATCTTCGTAGTTTAAAACTATTTTCCCAAAGCTCTAGTTATTTCTGCGTCCATGTTGTCGTTGGAAGCAATCATATCCTTAGAAAGCAATACCTCTGCCGACTTTTCAGCCCCCTTGTCATTGCGAACATGACCGCCTGCCTCTTTTACCAGTAAGAATCCTGGCGCAGATTGCCAAGGTTTTGCTCCACGGTATATACCGCCGTCAAAACGACCGGCCGCAACATAAGCAAGATTCAAAGGTATGCACCCAAGACGGCGAGCGCCAATCGTCTTTTTCAACAGCGGCAACATATAATCACTGGTGTCCTGCAAATCCTCTGATTGAGCAAAATCAACGCCGATAAGAGCTTCGGAAAGGTTTTTCCGACCGGACACCCGAAGACGCTTGTCCCCTTGGGCGGTCATCAGGAATGCTCCGGAACCTTTTTCCGCATAAAAAAGTTCGTCCATAATCGGATTATAGATAACTCCGGCAAAAATATCGTTATCTCGATAAAGCGTCAGAGATAAAGAAAACATCGGTATGCCATGCAGAAAATTGATTTCTCCGTCCAACGGGCTGATTAAAAAACGGTTGGAAGAGTCTTCGCCTGAGATTTCTTTGGTATCCCGAACCGAAAAATTATACCGCGGACGAACTTCCTGCAAATAATCCAAAAGTGCTTTTTCGGATTTGGCTTCTGTCGTAGCCATAAAAGAGGCTGCACTTTTTTGAGAAACCTGCAAGTTTTCGATTTCGCCAAAATCACGGATAATCCGCCGTCCAGCCTTTCTTACCGCCATAATCATAACGTTTAAAGAGGGAGATAAAGAGGCCATAAGCCTTTCCTCCTTCGGGTTTGCAAAGCTTTGAGATGCTGTCATTCTTGGCATTTTTTATAATTCTTCCTTAATCTTGCTTAGTTCTTTGCCCGCTCGACATAAGTGCAGTCGGCGGTGGAAACAACAATCTTTTCACCTTGAGCAATAAACGGCGGAATGGTGATACGCATACCGTTTTCAAGCTTTGCAGGCTTATAAGAAGAGGTTACCGTCTGTCCCTTAACAACCGGTTCACATTCAACAACTTCCATAACTACGGAAGGCGGAAGGTTTACCGATATCGGACGGTCTTCGATGAAGTTTACCGTAACCATCATGTTATCCTGTAAAAAGCCCGCACTTTCACCCATAACCGAAGCAGGAATGGATATCTGGTCATAGTTTTCCGTGTTCATAAAAATCAGAGCTTCGCCTTCGGTGTAAAGGTACTGGCAATCTCTTTCCTCGGACATAAGCTTTTCAACCGTGTCCGCCGTACGCCAGCGTTCGTTGGTCTTGGTTCCGGTGTCAACGTCACGCATCTCAACCTGAATAAACGCACCACCTTTGCCCGGCTGTACTAAGTTAATCTTGATAACAGACCACTGGCGCCCGTTGTGTTCAATAACCCAACCCGGACGAATTAAATTAGCATTTTGTTTCATTTTTTTCTCCTTCAAGATTTTTCTATTTGGCAGGAAACTACCATATCTCTTTAAATCCCGCAACTTTTTTACAAAAATAATTACGGAAAGCTTTTTTGCTTGTGTCAAATCTCCGGCGTGATATTACACAGCTTAGAAAACTCTATTTTAAAGGACAGAAAATGAATTGGTGGAATCCGGAACTTTATCAACGCAAAGTGCCTTATTTGGTCGAAAGGCATAAAATTATAAACTCGGTTCGTGAATACTTTAACAAAGAAGGATTTTTGGAGGTGGAAACGCCGGCAGTGCAGGTATCCCCCGGCTTGGAAGTCCACTTAAAAGCTTTTAAAACCGAACTGGAAGAGCCGTTTACCGGAGATAAGGAAACTCTTTACCTGCACACTTCGCCGGAGTTTACCATGAAAAAGCTTCTGGTGGCAGGATTGCCAAAGATTTATCAAATCTGCCATGTATACCGTAACGGGGAACGCTCGGAACGCCACCACCCAGAGTTCACCATGATTGAATGGTATCGGGCAAATGATGACTATTACGCCATTATGGAAGACTGCAAAAACGTAGTCAGAAATGCGGCAGAAAAGCTTGGGAAGAAAGTTCTTTCTTATCATGGATATGAATGCGACCCATTTAAAGAATGGGAAATGCTTACCATTCAAGAAGCTTTCTTGAAATATGCCGATGTTGATGTTCTGGCAACTATTGATAATCCGGATAATCCCGACCCTAATCCCGAAAAGCTGATGCAAGAAGCCAAAAGGATTGGCATAAGTTATTCCGAAAATGACCGGTGGGAAGATGTCTTCTTCCGGATTTGTCTTGACCGAGTAGAACCTAAGCTCGGCTTTAACGGAGTGCCGACAATCTTTTATGAATATCCCAAATGTCTGGCGGCTTTATCTCGGAAAAAGCCTTCCGACCCAAGAGTGTCCGAACGCTTTGAGTTCTATGTCTGCGGGCTGGAAATGGGTAATGCCTTTTCCGAATTAACCGATGTTATCGAACAACGGGAACGCTTTACTGCCGATATGGATATGAAGGAACAGCTTTACGGAGAACGCTATCCAATTGATGAAGACTTTATGAGCGCTTTATCTTTCGGAATGCCTCCGTCCGCCGGAATTGCCGTAGGTGTTGACCGCTTGATTATGGTTTTGACCGGAGCCGCAAATATCGACGATGTCTTATGGGCTTCCGTGGCTAAGAAATAAATCACCAAAGGATATTTGACAGGATAATAAACTGCCTACGGTTTATGCGGAATGGTGTCTTCACGGTAACCGTAAGACGATAAGTAACAAGTGTTGTTCCGCCATATACCATTCGCTTTGCAAGTTTCCGCCGTGATTATGCAATACGAACCATCCGGAGCGCAGTCTTGCCTTTCCGCTCCGGCTTTACAGATACCGTAATCAAAGCAGTTGGCAGTTATACGAGAACTTTCTTCCGCCGAAGCATACATATATATCAAGTTACCAGACAAAAGTATAAGAAAGGCAAGAACACCCAGAATATAATAAACAACTTTAAAAACTCTGTATGCTTTGCTCATTATGTTTATCCTTCAATATTTTCGGCAGTATGGCCATAAGAAAAAAGGTAGCAGGTATCATTATGCCAAAAACCTTGCGAACGGCATAATTCTTCCGACATCACACAGGAAGTGTCCGAAGAGGCACAAGTGTTCATTTGCGTCCCTTCGGCACATTTTCCTTCGGAAGCACAGACGTCATATGTCGCAGCAAAGTAAATTATAAAACCCAAAAACGCACCTACTATTGCCAAGAAAAGTAACGTAGTTACAGTGTAGTAAATTACGGTCAGAATTGTCTTTACTTTTGCCACAGTATATCCTTTTAGTTGTTTTTGCTTATTTTAAACAATTTTTAGTATGAATCAATATTTTTCAGATACTTTTTTTGTTCTAAATGTTCCGCAAGCATCTTGTAAAGATAGACCGTTTTTGCCTCCTTGCCAACCAATACTGTCCGCATTTAAGTCGGATATAACTTCTTTTAAATCATTCCTACGTGACACTAAATCAAATATTTCTTTTCCTAATGATCCCATAGTAGCTAACATGGATCCATACTCGCCTCTTTTTGCGGCTTGGTAATTAGCTTTACAATGAAAATATTTATCTGCGTTTTTATTTTCTTTTGAATCATTATAATTATTGATAAAATCATATACAGGACCAGTTATCGGATTATCCCAAAATGATGTTTTATCATTTAGAGTTTTTTCTGTTGGACCTCCTGGTTTAATAATACCATCAACTTTTAAACCATTATCTTTTTGAAAATCTTCAATAGCAGAAAACATAGCTTTATCAACAAATGCTTCGGAAGGATATTTTCCTTCATAATATCCTAGTTCATTTAACGTTTGCTTGACGGTTACTATATCTTCTGGGTTTACACTATTTGTTTTTGATACAACTTCTTTAACCTTAAACGGCATAATTATTTCCTTTCATAAAAAACAACCGAAAGACTAAGTCTTTCGGTTAAAACAAAACATTAGGCACACTTGTACCTGCTCACGACAGAAATACATATAGCACACTTTTAGTCAAATGTCAAGGATTTTTTTCTTATATATTTACATATAAGCATAATTACAATTTTGCAACGCTTTCTTGGGTATGGCCGTCGGAGTAAAAATAACATTTATTATCTTTCCAGATGCCGACAACTTTGCAAACTTCTTGGGAAATCACACATGAAGAACCGTCGGGAAGGCAACCCTTCACGTCCCTTCCTTCTTCGCATATACCGTCATCAAAGCAACTGTCATGACGGATATACACTAATAACCCATTGATGATAGCAATCATTATCATTAAAAAGATTATCCATACCAAGATATAACACTCTATCTTTATGATTTTTGGTACATCACTCACGTTCTTTGTATCCTTCGTTAACGGTTTAAAACGCTTTTAGGTGTATGGCCATGGGAAAAAAGGTAACATTTATTATCTTTCCAAACTCCTTCCGTACGGCAGCGTTCTTCGGAAATTACGCATGGATCGCCGGAAGGCGGGCAACTTTCAAATGCTCTGCCGTTTTCGCAAATGCCGCCTTCCGTACACGGGTCATACAGGAAGAGAAACAGGAAAAACATACCAACGAACAAAAACGTCATGCTCGCAAGAATTAAGCCTATCAGCGTGTAGTAAATTATTTTTAAGGCTGACATACGGCCTCCTTTTTAGTGGTTATGCTTTCAATTTAAACACTTTTTAGCCGCAAGCAATATTTTTCATATCTTTTTTTGACGGTTTGCATATAGGCGGAAATGAGGTACTATTTCCCGCTTAGTAAAGGAGCTTTTGTTAATGACTGACTATCATACGGAAATACTTACCGATTATCCTTTGGTAATGAAGCAGCCGGCAGGAATACCGGCAGATTTCCGCTTGGAGTCGGAATATGTACCGTCCGGAGACCAGCCTCAGGCTATTGCCGAACTGGTTAAAGGTGTGGAAAATAAACAAAAAAATCAAGTTTTGCTCGGTGTAACCGGTTCCGGCAAAACTTTTACCATGGCGCAAACCATAAATACCTTAAAGCGGCCGGCTTTAATCCTTGCACATAATAAGATTTTAGCCGCTCAGCTGTATGAAGAAATGAAGGAGTTTTTTCCCCATAACGCCGTGGAATATTTTGTTTCCTATTATGACTATTATCAGCCGGAAGCCTATATTCCCCGCACGGATACCTATATTGAAAAAGATTCCGCCATTAACGAACAAATAGACCGTATGCGCCATGCCGCAACCCGAAGCATTTTGGAACGGCGAGATACAATTATTGTTGCTTCGGTGTCTTGTATTTACGGCTTGGGAAGTGTGGAGTCTTATTCGCAAATGGCTTTTGCCGTCCGCAAAGGAGATTCTTTGGAAATGCGGGAGCTGGCTAAAAATCTGGTGGAGCTGCAATACCAACGCAACGACATGGGATTTACCCGTGGCTGTTTCCGGATAAAAGGCGATAATTTTGATATTTTCCCAAGTCATTATGAAGATACGGCGTGGAGAGTTTCTTTCTTTGGCGATGAGGTGGAAGCAATCTGTGAGTTTGACCCTTTGACCGGAGAAAAAGGAGCAAGTCTTGATGAAATAGTTGTATATCCGGCAAGCCATTATGTTACGCCTCGCCCTGCTTTATCCAAGGCTATAAAAACCATAAAAGAAGAGCTTGCCGAACGCTTGGCTTTTTATGAAAAAGAAAAAATGCCCTTGGAGGCGGAACGTTTGGCGCAAAGAACCCGTTTTGATTTGGAAATGTTGGAAGCAACCGGTTCTTGCAAAGGAATTGAAAACTATTCCCGCCATTTAACCGGACGTAAGCCGGGAGAGCCTCCGCCGACCCTTTTTGAATATCTGCCGGAAGATGCGTTGCTGTTCGTTGACGAAAGCCATGTTACCATACCTCAGCTGCGGGCTATGTACCGTGGAGATTTCAGCCGCAAAAGTACTTTGTCCGAATATGGTTTCCGGTTGCCAAGCTGTATCGACAATCGGCCGTTAAAGTTTGAAGAGTGGGATAGAATGCGTCCCTTTACAACTTTTGTTTCCGCTACACCGGGGGCTTGGGAACTGGAACAAACCGCCGGAGTCTTTACCGAACAGGTTATCCGGCCAACCGGTCTTGTTGACCCGATATGTATAATCCGGCCGGTGGAAAACCAAGTGGACGACTTGATGGCAGAAGCAAGAGAATGTGCGGCAAAAGGTGAAAGAGTATTGGTTACGACTTTAACCAAACGCATGGCGGAAGATTTAACCGAATACTTATCCGAACACGGTATCCGAGTCCGTTATATGCATTCGGAAGTCGAAACTTTGGAACGTATCGAAATTATGCGTGAACTACGGAAGGGTTCTTTTGATGTTTTGGTCGGCATTAACCTTTTGCGAGAAGGATTGGACATACCGGAATGTGCTTTGGTCGCGATTTTGGACGCCGATAAAGAAGGTTTTTTACGGTCAACCACTTCCTTAATCCAGACCATAGGCAGAGCGGCTCGAAACGTAAACGGCAGGGTAATCCTTTATGCGGATAAGATGACTAATTCTTTGGAAGAGGCTTTGTCCGAAACCGCAAGGCGCAGAGAAAAGCAAACGGCTTATAATCTGGCGAATGGCATTTCTCCGGAAACGATTAAGAAAAACATCTCTACCGTCTTACAGGAAATAAGCGATAAAGATTATCTTGATACCGATAAGGAAATAGCCGTTGCAATCCCCGCTAAAAAATTAAAAAATACCTTAAGCGAGCTGGAAAAGAAAATGCTTGCCGCCGCAAATAACCTTGAGTTTGAAGAGGCGGCTCGGCTGAGGGACGAAATCCGCAGGCTCCAAGGAAGTGATTTGGGCTTAAAACAAAAGCAAAGAGGCAAAGAGTGGAAGAAACGCTGAATCCTTTACGGTATAACCGAAAATCCGAAGAAATACCCGGAGACCTTTATTTTGCAGGGGGTTTCCCGCTGAAGCTTACGTTCTTAAAAGCTTTAAGCGGTCCCCATATCTTCGGCGTTTACGAAATCGGCGATGACGGTGCTTTGCTTAATCCCAAAATTGCCTTTCCTAACTTAGCTCCGGATTCCTTAATCCCAACGGTAAGTTCTTTTTCTTTGGAAGACGATTATAAAAATAAACGAATCAGCTTTTTTCTGGTCAATAACGGCTTTGCCTTAAACCAACATATTGAAGGCTTTGCCAATATGGCGGGAAATAAGAACGGACGCCTTAGCTTTTTTGAACGCTCGCTTAACTGGAAAGCTATTCCGGCAAAAGGAAAAAGCGATGAAATCGTATGGGTTGACCGTATCACTCATGCTTTCTTGGAACCGGCGACGCCTGCCTCCATAACTTCCAAAAACCCCGTGCTTATTTGGGAGGCGGATAAGCAAGAACCTAAAATAATATCCGGTCATACTTTTCATACCGCCGCAAAAGGAGAGTATAACCTGTTAAATCCGGACGGGTATCCTCATTCGGCAATCCTTTTTGATAACAGCGGAGATTCCTTAACCATAGGATTTTGCAATATTCTGCAACCGGAAAAAGGCGTTTATACCGATGTACGATTAAAGCTTGCAATCGGAGAGGAAAACTTTATTGCTTTATATCCGGAAAGCTTTGCTCCGGGATTGTCTTTGCGGGAATTACGCTCGGAACAAATAAAATCTTTAAATATAAAAATTGCCGGAGGACGGCAAAGATACGACCGCTTACGTCCTTGGGCTTTGTTTTTGGACGAAAACGGCCAAATCGAAGATACCGAAATAACTATTACCAATATTGATCAACACGGCTGTTTATTGTTGCAAGGAAAAGAACCTTACCGTGTATATGAAAGCGTGCTTGAACATATTCGCTTGGTTAATCCTGTGAAAGAGGAAGAAAATACGCCCCGAACAATTGCCTTAACCATAAAAACCGATGCCGGTTTGTATAATTGGGAAGTCGATGTCTTGCCGAATGCTTCCACTGCTGCCAAATCCTCACCAAAAGTAAGAAAAAATCATTCGGAAAAAACAAAAGAAGAAAAATCGCCGGCAAAAACAGCGGAAGATACTGCGCCGGCAGAACCAAGCAAAAGCGAAACTCCGGCTACTACGGAACCAACGGCTCCTTTAGCATCGCAAATACGCCCAACGCCTTTGGCTGCGTCGGAACGGAAAACCGTCCTTATTACCGGAGCGGCAAAACGTATCGGTAAAGAAATCGCCCTTGGATTTGCTAAAGACGGCTGGAATGTCATAATCCACTGCTTTAATTCTTTGCCCGAAGCCAGAGAGCTGGCTCGGGAAATCGGCAAGTGCAAAGTGCGTACCGCATTATTACAAGCCGACTTGGCTGACGAAAGCGAAGTCGTACAGATTTTTCCGCAAATATTTAATGTCTTTGACAAAGTAGACTGCTTGGTAAATTGCGCTTCAATCTTTGAACGGGATTCTTTTGCCGACGTTTCCCAAGAAAGCTGGAACAAGCATATGATGATAAACTTGCGGGCTCCTTTCCTTTTGATGCAGTATTTTGCCCGCCAGTTTTCCGCCAATGACGGCTCAACCGGAAATATTATCAATATTACCGACCAAAAAACTTTCCGGCCGAGTCCTGCTTTCTTTAGCTATACCATAAGCAAATGTGCGTTGGCAGATATGACTAAAATAGCCGCTGCGGCTTTGGCTCCGAATATCCGAGTCAATGCCATAGCTCCGGGTATCGTTCTGCCCTCTGAACACATGACGGCAAAAGAAATGGAAAACAAAGTCGCTTCCCTGCCCTTAAAGCAAAAAACCAATCCTTTACAGATATATGAGGCGATAAAGTTCTTGGTAAACACTCCTTCTATTACCGGAGAAACTATTATTCTGGACGGAGGAGAACACTTATAACCTTCACTTATTAACAAGCTTTAGGGCTGCTTTGCACCCCTAGACATAAAGTTAGATCTTTGGCAAGAAAAATATTTTTAAAATATTTCTTGCTTTCAAAAAACCCTTTAAAAACAATATATTAAGAATCACAGAAAAATATGTTAATTTCGGGCGGAATCCAGAGAAAATAAAAGCTTCGGAATAATGGCAAAAAAAGTTATAAACATACTTATCCACAGGCTGATAAGATACTTATGAGGATAAAAAGAGTAAAGGTACGGGAAAGTGGCGGACGAATCTAAAAAAATGACAAGTTTTCTCCGCGGGGCAGAGCTGATAAAAAAGCGCCTGCCGTCTTTGCCTATGCTTCCCGGTGTGTATCGTATGTTGGATAAAGACGGTAGAGTCCTTTATGTCGGAAAGGCTAAAAACCTACGCAAACGGGTTACTAATTATACGCAGTTTGAACGATTGTCCGCACGGATTCAGCTTATGGTATCGCTGACCGAAGACTTAATCGTAATTACGACAAACAGCGAAGCGGAAGCTTTTTTACTGGAAAACGACTTAATTAAAAATCTTAAACCCCATTTTAATATTCTGCTGAGAGACGATAAAACCTTTCCTCATATCCTGATTACCGAAGACGAAGAATGGCCGCAGATTTTAAAACACAGAGGAACCAAAAAACGCAAAGGAACTTATTTTGGTCCTTTTGCTTCGGTGTTGGCGGTCAATCAAACTTTGAAAATCCTCCAAAAAGCTTTCTTATTGCGCTCATGCTCCGATGCGGTGTTTGCCAGCCGGATACGCCCTTGCCTTTTGTATCAGATTAAGCAGTGTTCAGGACCTTGCGCCGGAAAAATATCCTTTGACGATTACGCAAAAACAGTTACGGAAGCCAAGGCCTTTATGAAGGGCAAAAGTTCCGAAATCCAACATGAGTTGGGAAAGGAAATGGCTCGCCTAAGCGCAGAACAAAAATATGAAGAGGCTGCGGTTATCCGAGACAGAATCAAAGCTTTAAACTTAGTCCAAAGCCATGCGGTGATTGATATTGCCACTGAAGCCGCCATTGACATTATCGCCGCATACATCGAAGGTGATATGGCTTGTGTGCAGGTATTCTTTATCCGGTCGGGATTTAACTGCGGCAATCATGCTTATTTCCATATCGGAACCGAAGGGCTTGGCGAGGCAGATATTATCGAAGCTTTTATCGGGCAGTTTTATCAAACTCATGACAAACCGGAAGAAATCGTTGTAAGCCATAAATTGACCGGTGAAAAAGAAATCGCCGAAGCCTTGAACGTAAAAATCAACGATAACCCCAAAAGCGTCCGGAAAAGATTGCTTGAAAACGCTTTGTTAAATGCCAAAGAAGCTTTGGCAAGGCATAAAATCGAAAAGGCCGCTGATGACCGTATCCACGGAGAACTGGCAGAACTTATCGGTCTTAAAACTCCTTTGCAACGCATAGAGGTATACGATAACAGTCATATTCAAGGAACTAATGCCGTGGGAGCAATGATTGTAGCCTCGCCGGAAGGATTTAAGAAAAGTGCTTACCGCCGCTTTAATATATCCGGTGAAGATGTTACCCCAGGTGATGATTACGGTATGATGCGGGAAGTTTTAACCCGCAGGCTTTCCCGCGGATTAAAGGAAGGCGACTTGCCGGACTTAATCATTGTGGACGGAGGCAAAGGGCAGATGAGCATAGCGGCAGAAGTTTTTTCTGCCTTGGAAGTTGATACGGATAAAGTCAAGCTGTTGGGAGTGGCAAAAGGCGAAAACCGAAATGCCGGAGATGAAACTTTAATCCTTGCTTCCGGAGAAAGAGTAAAGCTTCCCCTTGATTCTCCGTTACTCTTTTATATCCAAAGGCTTCGTGATGAAGCTCATCGTTTTGCTATCGGCTCACACCGAAACCGACGGGAAAAAGCTATGTTTACCAACCGCCTTGATGATATCCCAGGTATCGGCGCCAAACGTAAGAAAGCTTTATTGGAACATTTCGGTTCGGCTCGGGCGGCGGCAGAGGCTTCTTTGAACGAACTTTTAACCGTGGAAGGAATAAGTGAAAATATTGCGAAAAAAGTCTATACTTATTTTCACCCTTATGCTTAATTATACATATCTACATTTATTTCGGGGGACGTATAAAAGTGTATAACTTGCCTAATATCCTTACCATATCCAGAATCTTGGTCATTCCCGTAATCGTACTTTTATTCTTTTTCCCTAGTCCCGTAACAACTGTTTTATGCGGTATTTTATTTATCGCCGCCGCCGTTACCGATTATTTCGACGGCTATCTTGCCAGAGCAATGAACCAACTTTCCAGTTTCGGTCGCTTCCTTGACCCAATTGCAGATAAGCTTTTGGTATCTTCGGTTTTGTTCATGTTGGCAGCAACTATGGATATACCTTTCTTGGGAATTATTCCGGCTTTGATTATTCTTTGCCGAGAAATTATCGTATCCGGATTGCGGGAATATCTTGCCGAACTGCAAGTCGGAATGCCGGTTACCAGATTGGCAAAATGGAAAACCGGTTTTCAAATGACGGCTATTCCTATCATAATATTCGGAAAAGAATTATGGTTCTTTGCCGATTTCGGCTCGGCTCTTTTATGGGTCGCCGCAATCTTGACCTTGATTACCGGCTATGATTACTTGCGTGCCGGAATGAAATATATGGACGGAGTTCCTGCACCAAAGAAACCTGCCAATAAAAAATGACCCGAATTAACCGAAGCCGTAATAAAAAACATATTTTAGTCATCGATGACGATGACAGGTTAAGGGCGCTTTTATGCCGTTACCTGCAGGAAAACGAGCTGATAGTTACCACGTCAAAAGATACGGCGGAAGCAAGAGAGCTTATGAAGCTTTTCCTGTTTGACCTGCTTATCGTGGATATTATGATGCCGGGGGAAAACGGTATCGACTTTACCAATGATATCCGAAAATATAATAATGTGCCGGTGTTAATGCTGACCGCTATGGGTGAGCCGGAAAACCGTATTTCCGGTTTGGAAAGCGGAGCAGATGATTACTTAAGCAAGCCCTTTGAACCACGGGAACTGTTACTGCGGATACGGAATATTTTAAAAAGAATACCCTCGGCAAAAGAAGAAAACAAAGGCTTGTTAAAGCTTGGCGTTTGTACTTATGACATCGAAAACGGCTGGCTTTTAAAAGACGGGGAAAAAGTCAAACTTACACCGGCGGAAAGCGCTTTGTTAAAGATTTTTGCCGAACAAGCCGGACAGATTTTAACCAGAGAAGATATTATCCGCAAAACCGGTGATGAAAAT
Organism: Alphaproteobacteria bacterium; assembly: GCA_017507765.1. Lineage (GTDB taxonomy): Bacteria > Pseudomonadota > Alphaproteobacteria > CACZRW01 > CACZRW01 > RGIG5556. The sequence goes on from JAFWAG010000032.1 coordinate 21,650, forward strand.
AATCCTCGGACAATAGATGTACAGATAACCCGCCTGCGGAGTAAAATTGAAACTGATCCTAAACTGCCACGTTATTTGCAGACTATCCGTGGCAAAGGATATATTCTGTTGCCGGATTAAGCAAAGGAGCCAATGATATGATTAAGCGTTATCTGGCGTTTCCGAAAAAGCTTATTAACTTTATACATCATCATATAATGCCCAAAGGTCTGTGGGCTAGGTCTTTGCTGATTATCGTTATTCCTTTGATACTTTTACAGCTGATTATCGCCATATTCTTTTATGAACAGCACTGGCAGACCATAAGCCGAAGAATGGCAAACAGCATTGCCGGAGACCTTACTTTTGTTATTGCGTTGATGCAAAAGACAGATGAAGAAAACCGTAAACCTTTGTTCGATGCGGCACAGCGGCATTTAAAAATCGGCTTTTTCTTTACCAAAGACGCTATGTTGCCGGAGAAAACTTCTTTGGATACCGACAGCATGGTCATTTACGAACTGAGCCAAGCTTTGAAATATGCTTTCGGAGATACCTTCACCATTGAAGAAGGAAACTTGAAAAAAAGCGTAAATATTTATATCCGCCAAGCAGACGGACTGTTGACCGTAACCGTACCGAAAAAACGTTTCTTTAGTTCGACGGCGTATGTCTTTTCGGCGTGGATGCTTGGGTCTTCCCTTTTGTTATTTATTGTCGCCGTTCTGTTTTTGCGGATACAGGTGCGCTCGATACGAAGGCTAGCTAAAGCCGCAGATAGCTTTGGTAAAGGGCACGACGTGGAAAACTTTAAACCGGAGGGAGCTTTGGAAGTTCGCCAAGCAGCGGCGGCTTTTCTGGCAATGCGAGACCGTATTAAACGCCAACTGGACGAAAGAACAACAATGCTTGCCGGTGTTTCTCATGACTTACGCACTCCTTTAACCCGCATGAAACTCCAACTGGCTATGATGAGAAAAAATGATGCGTTGAACGATTTAAAACAAGATGTCCAAGAAATGGAAACTATGGTCGAAGGATATCTTAGCTTTGCCAGAGGAGAAGGAAAAGAACCATTCCAAAAAGTCGAAGTATCTAATCTGGTCAAAGAAATCGTAACCAAGATGCGCCGTAATAATGCTAATATCGATTTACATATAGAACAAAAGCAAGAACTGATGCTCCGGCCGAATGACTTTTCCCGCTGTATTGCCAATATTTTGGGAAATGCCGCACGATATGCAAAATACACAAAAGTTAATATCGGCGTACGAAATAACTTTTGGGAAATTACCGTTGATGATGACGGCCCCGGCATACCGGAAAAAAGCCGCAATGAAGTCTTTAAAGCCTTTTTCCGCTTGGACGCTTCCCGTAATCAACAAACCGGAGGCGTAGGCCTTGGCTTGACAATAACTAAAGATATTGTGGTTGCTCACGGCGGGGAAATAACCTTGGCAGAAAGTCCTTTGGGAGGTTTACGAGTCCGTTTAATTTTCCCCTTATAGTTTTTATGTTTTGCTGTATGGACTTATATTTATTTTGTTGTTATATTTGCCAAGTTAACAAGAAAGGGTCGCAGCTTAATGGTATCCTCATCGAGGAAAAAAACGGCAAGAAATGCCCGCCGGAAGAAGGTTGCTTCAACCGCCATAGAAATTATGGAGGTTGGAGAAGATGCTGTACCCTCTGTAAAAAAAGAAACTTCTTCCCCAAAAGTTGCCCCTAAAAAGCCTAAAAAAGCGCCTGCGAAAACAAAGCCTGCGGGCAAAAAAGCTCCGGAACCGGATGTGGAAGAATCATATGAACCAGAATCATATGAAGAAGAAGCATACGAAGAGGCATATGAGCCAGAGCAATATGAAGAAGAATGGTATGAAGCTCCGGAACCTGATGTGGAACCGATTACTTATACCTTCGGCTTCGGCGACGGAGAAAAGACTATTATCGGTGAAAATGCAAAAGGTATTTTGGAAATTACCGATATCGGCTCTCCTTTATATTCTTTGGCAGATTGGAATGTAATTATCAGCAAAACTGATATTATTCCGCTGTCCGGTCGAACCGGAGATACCATAGATTTCCCCAAAGGAATGACCCGTGGCGTTTTGTTAAGTGAAGACGGATACCGTGCGGATTTTTGTAATGCGGAAAAAATTACCATACCAAATCCGGAAGATGCCGAACCGAAAGAAGCAAAAAATCACCTGTTTTTAACGGGGGATTTAGGCAAAAACGGAGATGATGCCTGGGGATTGGTTGTTACCGGCTGCAAGACCCTTAACCTTGCCAAAATAACCGATTTTTCTTTGGCTTTAAATCCGGAAGAAATCGGCGTGTTGTCCGGCCCGCAGGGAAATATTCTGCACTTTTCCAATATCGCAGAAGTAAAGCTTCCGGTCACAAAAGATATAACGGAAGACTTTATAACCTATAACTTGCAAGAAACCTTGGAAGAAGTACCGTCGGCAACGGGCAACAAACAAGAGCTGTTCTATTTCTCTGCCAATGATGACAGTGCCGAGTTCGCCGGAACGCCAGACCGTTCGATTATTCGGATTGAAACTGACACTACTTATGGTTGGAATGTCTCCTTTGCCAACGGAATCCTGATGAGCTTGCAAGACCTGAAGGAGTTTCAATCTCGCCACGGTAAATTACCGGACAATACCGGTAAGATTATGCATGGCGACAAAACTCTGCGCTTTACGGGAGCAACGGCAATTTTAATTTACGAACCGCCAACCTATAGTTCTTTTGATTTAGAATAAATATTTATTGCTTAGCCGCCACGTTTTTAGCAGCTAAACGCTCCTTGACAATATACGAAACCGGAACCAGATAGATGCCCTTTTCCGCAAGGGTTGGCAACCATTCTGCCAAAGCTTTTATTGTGCCGTCATGCGGGTGACCGATACCGATAGCCATACCGTTTCTGCGAGCCGATTTTTCCAAGATATGCAATTGCCCCAAGATGTAAGAAACGTCATCTTTGTTATCAATAAAAACATTCCGTCCTGCGGCAGCAACCCCCAAAGAATCTGCAATGCTTACCGCTGAAGAACCGGGAGCGGTACGAGAATCTATAAACAAGCGTTGATATGGAGCATAAGCTTTCATAAACGCACGGACACTTTCGGGATTTTTGGTAAACTTACTGCCCATATGATTATTTACACCGACTACGCCTTGGGCAAGAAGTTCCGGCGAAAGATTTTTCTTTAAAGCGGCAGCGATTTCTTCGGCAGACATTGCCGTGGTCAATGCGTCAGGACCGGTATCTACGCCGCTTCTGGCTTCCATAGGAATATGCAGCATGATTTCTTTGCCGTTTTCTTTGGCTTTGGTTATCTGTTTAGGTAAACCACCGGCATAGGTGATAAAGGAAGCGGTTATCGGCGCAGGTAAAGCAATAATCTTTGCCGTACGCTTTTTATCAATGCCTAAATCATCAATTATGATAGCAATTTTGGGTGCATCTTTGGGAAGCTTTGCGACCTTTACCGCAAAATCAGGCCAAAGGCTTTTGGCTTTGGTTACAACCGGTTTGGTTATTTTGACAACCGGATAAGCAGGAAGGACGCCACTGTCCAAATCCGCTTTTGCTTCTTCCGTATCGCTTACCGCATCTTCGGGCAGAGGCTCTTCAGCAATAAAAACTTTGGGAAACTCTGGCAAAGATATTTCCGAAGTTTCCAAAACAACTGCCGTGGCTTTAGGGTCAACAGAAACTTCATTTTTCAACGGCAATAAAACAAAAGAAAAAATTGTGGCAGCAATGCCAACAGCAGCACCGGTAGCAAAAGCAAATAACAGCTTTTTTTGTTCCGGTCTTGGCTTAGAAGAAGGAAGTTTCTTCCTTGCCGTGGTCTTGTTGGGCAAAGAAGAAACTTTTCCCGGTCTTCTTTTTATCTGTTGGCGAGCCTTGTGCATGATTAATAACTGCGGGCAAAAATTGCGTATTTAACTGCCGGCTTGCCGCTTAGAATGCACTTTCCGTCCTTGCCGTCTTGGTAAGCGAACGGAATACAACGGATAGTGATGCCCATTTCCTTTAACAACGGAATGGTGTCTTTATCCTCGCTCCATTTTGCCAAAACAAATGCAGGGTGAGACTTTTTATCGTCTTCAAGCCAACCGCTCTTCGGGGTAAAGTATTCTTTTAGCTCCTCTAAGGTTGTTATATCGGTACGGATATTTGCTTCCATGCGAGCTTTGGCTTTGGCAAACATCTCGGCTTGGATTTCTTCCAATAAAGCTCCGGCAGTGGCAACAAAATCATTAAAAGGCAAAAGCTTTTTATGTTCCGGTGTGTTCATACGGCAACGGATTTTGCTCATGATTTTTTCGCCTTCAACGTCTCGGATACCTACTTCGCAGATTATCGGAGCGCCTTTGCGAGCCCATTCCCAATACTTATCAACAGATTCCTTATTTCTTTTATCCGTTTTAATCCGGATTTTTTCGCCAAATGCGGTTTGCGAACGTAAAGCAGCTTCCAACTTGGCAACATACGCCATGATAGGTTCCCGCATACTTTCGTCCTTTATCATAGGCACAATGACGATTTGATAAGGAGCTACTTTCGGAGGTGTGTTCATTCCTTCATCATCGGCATGAGACATTAAAAGTCCTCCGACCAGACGAGTGGAAACGCCCCAAGAAGTGGTATAGGCAAACTCTTTTTCCCCGTCCCTGTTTTGGAAAGCTATGTTCGCAGGACGGGAGAAGTTCTGCCCCAAATAATGCGAAGTTCCGGCTTGCAAAGCTTTGCCGTCTTGCATCATCGCTTCAACGCATAAGGTGGTTACGGCTCCGGGGAACTTTTCATGTTCGGGCTTTTGACCCGTAATAACCGGCATTGCCATAGTGTCTTCGCACATAGAGCGGTATACTTCCAACATCTGATTTGCTTCAGCTTCGGCTTCTTCGGCAGTGGCATGAGCGGTATGACCTTCCTGCCACAAAAACTCTCTGGTACGCAAAAACAGCCGAGGACGCATTTCCCAACGAACTACATTCGCCCACTGGTTCATTAATATCGGTAAATCACGGTAAGAAACTACCCACTTAGCAAAGGCATCGGCAATGATGGTTTCCGAAGTAGGACGAACAACCAACGGTTCTTCCAATGCTCCGTATGGGACTAATTTCCCTTCCTCGTTCTTGCGAACTTTGCTGTGAGTTACCAATGCCATTTCCTTGGCAAAGCCTTCGACATGGTCAGCTTCTTTTTGGAAAAAACTTAACGGAATAAACATGGGAAAATAATAATTTTCATGGCCGGTTTCGGCAAACATATCATCAAGAGTCCGGCGGATACGCATCCATACGCCGTACCCCCAAGGCTTGATAATCATACAGCCGGGGGAAACCGAACCTTCCGCCATGTCAGCCGCAGTTATTACGTCCTGAAACCATTCAGGATAATTGTTACTTCTTATATTTCTTAAGGTCATTTTTTTCTCTTATATATTTATTTTTATTCAATACAGCAGTCTACTGCTTTACGGACAATACTTTTTAATTTACCAAATGCACCTTGCGGTCGCGGTTCCGGTTCAACTTCCGGAGCGACAGATGTCTCGGCAACAGAGGTAAGAGGAACTTCTGCTTTTAATGCTTCTGCCGAAAGTTTGGCAGGGTCATCTGCTATCCATTTGGCGTCTTTAACGTCGACAAGATTCAAGTTCAAGCCCCAAAACAGGCAATATAAATCATATGCTTGATTGAAAAGTTTATATGCTTCTTCGGAACGTCCCATGCTTTGCTGTTTGGTACCGACTTCCATAAGACGCATAGAGGCAGCCAGAAGATGCTTTGATATGCACCAAACTTCGCCTTCATATTCTTTTATCATCTTCTGCATCAGGTTTTTACGCATTTCCCTGATGTCGGCTATCAAATCATAATAAGAGTTCTTGCCGGTCTTTGCACCGGAAAAGATTAAATGCTCTTCAATGCTTATCAAGTTCATGATAGCGATGCTTAAATCCTGATCGGAAGATAAGTCTTTGGGATTTTGTTTCTTTAAATTATCAATGCGTTCAACAAACTCTTTTACATTCTGTGCTTTTTTCATTTTCAACAATCCTGCTTATAATACCGAATCAAACTGCGGAAGAGCTATTGCCGGAGAAGCAAAAAGATAATCCGCAGCAAAATAAAAAATTACGCTGGCGATTAACAAGGAAACCACCGGAATGGCAACTTTTTCAAACGGGAAATGGGCATGACCGCCGTTTTTCGCCTTTAAATAACGGTATAAAATATCGGTTGACCAGATGATGAAAGCACCGACAAGAGAACTTAACAAAAAGGCATCAATCCCGAAAATCGTCCGCGCACCATAAGGAATGTAGTCAAAGGTATAAATCGGAATCATGGTGGAGAAAGTCAGAAGAACCAGAATAATATTCAAGCCCTTAAAACTCCACTTCCGACCGGCGCACAACTTTATCAGCCAGAAAGCCAACAACATAAGCAAAGCTCCGAACCATACGCCAACAACCGTATCATCAACGCCAAGCTTGCGGGAAATCTCTAAGAAAGCTCCGACAGCGACGGTACATACTGCACACGCCGGATTAGCCAAAGCGGGAAACGAAAGTGTTAACGATAGGCTCAAAAAGCTGATAAACTTAAACATAATATTCCTTCTTTATCCTTTTGTTTGCTTAAATGTTGTTCAAATCTCTGCCGATAAGTTCGATATCATGACCAAAGAACTGCGATATCAAAGCCGCTGCCGGATTGCCGTTGCGGGAAGAAACTTTGAACCAATATTTTGCTTGGCGTTCATCTTGCTTTACACCGTCGCCGTTATAGTACATACCGCCAATGTTAAATGCGGCTTTGGGTTCGCCTTTGTCCGCCGCTTTGGTAAACCATTCCAAAGCTTTGGTGTAGCTTTGTTCAACACCTTCGCCGGCATAATACATAGAACCGATATTAAAATCTGCTTCCGGCAAACCTTTTTCCGAAGCTTTCAAATAATACTTAAAGGCTTCTCCGTGATTTTGCGCAACTACTTTGCCTTTGTCATAAAACATACCGATTATCAACAAAGCCTCTGCATTGCCTTGCTTCGCCGCATGGTTATACAAAGACAACGCTTTTTTAATATCAGGTTTTATTCCTTCTTCCCCATGATGATATTTTTTGGCTTCGGTAAGAGCCTTTGCTCCTGCCATAGCATCTGCGACCACCGGAGTTTTAGGAGCCTCTGCTTTAGGCGCTTCGGTTTTAGATGCTTCTGCTTTAACGGGAGCTGCATCTTTAACCTCTTCGGTTTTAGACGTGTCGGCTTTGGGAGTCTCTGCCTCAATAGCCGTATCAGAATAGGCGGCAGTCTGATAAAAAACCAATCCCAAAAAAGCAACAGTAGATATAAGAGTTTTCATCTTGGTAACCCTTTAAATAGTTAGTATCGGTATTTTATACTGTTTTATGGATTTTTTTAAAGGGTAAAAAACATAAAAAAGCTTTTCTTAAAACAGACCTTCGACAAAAGTATATATAAGTTCAGAAAAACTTGGGGCAACTTGCGTAACCATAAAATCCGTACGGTCAACGCATTGATAGCGGTTATCCTTGCCAGAGTAGACCAAAAGCTCTTCAGAGGCTCTGCCAAGAATCATCTTCCCCGCCAAAGCGTCAATGCCCATAAAATCCATATTGGCATCAATAATGCCCGGTAAAGAATAGCCTTTGCTTTCCCTGTCATAGGCCTTGGTTCCGTAAAGCTCCATACCGTTCCAAACCAAACCGTCCGTAATCTTTAAAAAGTCTATGTATTCTTCCGGAATGGGAATAACCCCATGGCTGGTCAGCATTGCACCCGCAAACTTTATCGCTCGCTCGTCCGCCGGTTCAAAAGTTACGGCTATGTCTTTTTTTAACGTATCGACTATTCTTTGCATATCATTACCTATATGTTGGCGGAACGTCCAATGCTGCTTTTAATGGCTATTTGCTGTAAAGCTCCTTCGGAATAACCGGAAACTGCGGTTTTATCGCCTTTACCTTTACCACCGCCGATTACCGAAGAGTCTTTGGGAATATAAACTTTACCCGAAGCAACCGGAACATAAAGCTTGCGAAGCTTGCAACCATACGGCTGAGAAGTTATCTGCATATCCAAAAACTTATGCAAATCTTCATGATAAGGGTGCGTTTGAATCAGTAAAAGATTGGAAAAATCATTAGTACCGGAATAGTCAAAAGGTATTTTTAAATGAACGTCAAAGTTTTCCGGAGCCTTACCTCTTTTTAAACTTCTGAGGCCGTTTTCATCAATGCCTGCCGCCAAGATATCCTGTTCGTTATAATAAGCGATATAGCGCAAGAAATCACGCCTTGCACGCTTGAAAGCTCTGCGCAATTCTCCACGGGTGTTAACGTCAACAGGGTTTATTTCTACCTCTACCAACGACATACCGGGAAGATTAAACTGGGATAGCTGCCATTCCCAAATGCCGGCGTCTCCGCTTGGCTCGACAACAGAAAAAGCCGCATAATTGCTTTCCTTGACCGGATTGTTATCCGGCTCGGAAGGCGCAACCGTAGCACCGGCAGATAGCTCATTCAAAGTCCACGGAGCTTCGGATTTTTCATTGTTATGAACCGGTATCTGAGGAGGAATCCCATACATTGAAGCCTCTACTCTATCTTTGGGATCGCCGTAATTGATAATGCGAGGATCACGGCGATAACCATGATGAACAGGACGAAAAGAAGGTGTGATGCCCTGTTCCAGAGCTTCTTCAGCCTCTGCATCCCGGCCTCTTGACGGAGGCGGATTTTTTGAACCAGACCAATCCCACATTCTTTCTGCTTGCCTTTCCTTTTTCTTACAAACTTAAATATACCAAAAAATCAGCTTTAAAGACACATTTTTTTGCTTTATTTCCGTTTTTTAAAGCTTTCTTTATTCCTATTCGTCTTCATCATCGTCATCACTGTCAACAATCTCCAACTTCAAGTCTTTTTCCAAAACCATAAGCTGAGAAAGAATGCTGCTGTCGGTATCTTCACGCTGAGCAACTATCCAATACGGAACATTCGGTGCGGGAGGAAGCGAACATTTCTTAACCATACTTTTATCCAAGAACCAACGGGGAGATTCCGCTCTAATCGGGAACATCAAGAATCCTTGCATCAAAACAATTTGCTGAGTGGCAGGCAAGCTTAACATTTCCGACGCCGTGATAACCGAGGTACCTTGGATACCGCGTGTTACGTTCGATGCAAACGGCGTAACGTTTCTCGACCAACCTTCCGTCCGTGAAGAAGATAAGCTTTCAACCGTTCTGGTACCTATCATCGTTTCAAAACGTTTGGCAGTCTGTTCGTTGTTCTGAGCCAAAATTACTTTCGCCGCCGTGGTGGTGATAATCGTTTCCAAGTCATCTTTACCATACTGACCAGAAATCTGACCCAAATCTTGGCCGATAAGCAGATAAGAAACCTTCTGACCTCGGCCAACCGCAGGGCCGTCTTTAACCGCTGCAAGCTTTGGCATTTGCGGGAACTCGTCCAGAACAAACAAAACCGGATACGGGCCAACGGTTTTGCCGTCCGGTCTTACCATGTTCGGAGTGTTCGCAATCAAATATCCGGACATCAATTCCACAAAAATACCCGTAATCAAGCTTAATGCCCGAGCATCAACCTGATTAACGCTTAAATAAACGGCAATCGGGTTCATTTCTCCGGTAATCGGGTCCTTCATGCCTCGCAAATCCGCAAACGTAAAGTCACTGTTCTTGGTACGGGCGCGAACCGCAGAGTTTTTAAAGATACCAATACCGGTTAAGCCGGTCGACAAAATAGAACCTCTTTCCTTATCCGGAGTACCCGCTAACTGGCTTAATTCAACTACGCAACGGTGGGCATAACCAAACTTTCTGGCTTCCGCAACTGCGGCATCAAGCATATCCCTCATCGGGTCAGCCAACATAGCCATCTGGTCGCCTTCGTCAACACGGCGTTTGATATCCGCCGCAATCTTCATTTGAGCTTCCGTCAACCAATCCAAAATCAACGCAATACAAGGTTCTGCGCCAACCCAGTATTCCGGCAAACCTTCCCAAGTGCCAATCGGAACATAGTTTTCAAGCGTAAGCATACCTTCACGAAGGCGTTGCAAAGCCGTAGCCGCATCAACATCAACCATATCCAAATAGTAGGTTTCCAAAACTTTGGCGTCTTCGTCGTCAAAGGTTTCTTCGTAAAGACGAGAAATAAAGTAGTCGTTGGCACGAGCTTTTTCACACTTGCTACAAATAAAGTGCAAGAATCCGGCTAAGGCGTTACGACCGGTTTTATACCAGTGCGGATCCGCACCACCTTTGGCTTCTTCAACCAAAACCGCAACCATACTGTCGATATACATATCACGTCCGGGACCAGGCGCAGGAATACAAACCGCAGATAACGGGTTCCAGTTCGGATAGAAAACACCTTGGGCAGGGTCATCTTCCGCGCCCCAGTTAATGATAAAGACAGGTCCCATGGTCTGACGATAACCGCTGGTCTTAAAACATAATTCCGGCTTCGGGTCGTTTACAATGATACTTAAACCATGAGATTCCAAAATTGTCGGGATAACCACCGCAACCGTTTTACCGGTTCCCGGAGGCGCAACAACCAAAGCCGAAAGAGTTTCCGGAAGCTTTAAAAGTTTACCTTTAAAGCGGCCTAAAACAATAATGAAACCGCTGAAAAGCTTCATCTTTCGGACGTCCATATAGGTTGCTATACGGCCGGAACCGTGCAAGGTGGACATAAACTCATGCGGGTTGGTAATTACACCGATAAAGACAATCATAAAGAACAGGAAAAACGGGAAAGACGGCAGATAAAGTGCGAGTTTAAAGTCTCCTTTATAGTCCAAATACTGACGGAACCAGTTACCGTAAGTCGTTAACAAATGACCGGGGTTGTCCACCAAAACCCCAAGGTAACGTCCAACATAAGAAAAGTTATCCGCACTTAGACCGTAACCGACCAAATAACTTAACGGGAAAATAAAAATCGCCAAGATAAAGGACGCAACCAAAGCAATCAAAAAGGTAAAAACAACCCACGTGACAGCCTTGTCATATTGAGCCCATTCTTCTCCTCTTCTAAGCATTCCGCACCTCTATCCTTTTAACGCTTTTTCACATTCGGTTACAAAACCGGACGATGTTTCTTTTTCCGCTTTCTGAACTACGTCTTGGAAAATCGGCAAGGAAACCGGTCCACCGGTACCAAAACGACATACAGAAACATTCATGTCTTCCCAAATATCCATCATATCAACGGCATTGATAACTTTGCTGTCTTCAATAATCAGAATATTATCCGCTTCATAGGCATCATCAAGCCCAAGTTTTTCTTTTACGCCTCCGGCAATGTCAAGCAATCTGCGAACCGGAGAAACCCGATGGCTGGTTTCGGAAAACCATAACGGGTCTTCATCATTAAAGCGCTCTTCATCAGCCAACCAATCACCTGCAACATTATCAATAACCGCCGTTAAAATCCGGTCGCCGGAAATGCCCACAAAATCAACCTTAATATCATTTACTCGGACGTCTTTAATCAGGGCAAAACCGTTTCTTTCAATCGCCATTTCTATGCCTCGGATACCTTCATCACGCATACGCTTTTGGTCTTCCGGACTGACTTCCGGAGCCGGAGGTGGAGGTTCATCATCATATTCCCAAGGCGGGGCTTCTTCTCTGCGGCGCTGTTCAAACTCTTCTTCGGCGGAAAGCTGTGCCGATTTGACTGCCGGAACCGCTGCGGTTTCTTCACCAGAGGGCATTTTTAAATGTTTTAAGAAACTGTCACGGTCAAAAATATCGTCGTCATCATCATTATCAATTTCGTCTCTGGTAGGAATATATTCGGCATTTTTGGTTTTATTACTGCTTTTTTTGCCGGAAAGAACGTCCATACGGTCACGGATTTTGGCGTCATCTTTACTGTCTTTGCGAGACTTTTTCTTTTTGGGCTTAGCTCTGGCGTTGGAAGAAATGACATAACTTAACGCAGGGGGTCTGACTTTACGATAGGATTTCTTGCGAGTTATCACCAAAACTCTTTTTTTCAAATGCCGACGGTGGAACTTTTCCAACATAGACATCGGGTAATGCAAAAGCTTGAAAAACTTTTCTCCCCATGGGTATCTGGCCAACAAAAGCCACCCCAAAAGCCAAAACGGAAGGAAAAGGAAAATAGCAAGGAAAAAGAACCATTCACTCGGCGTGTCAATAACCCAACCGTCTCTCCACATCTGCCACAAAAAGCTCCAATGCTTCATAAACGCCGGATCAAAGCCCCAAATACCATAAACGAAGGAACGGAACAAAGTCGCAAAAACAATGCTCCATACAGTGCCTACAACTATGAACCTTACGGCAAGATTCAAATACTTCAATATTACCCCCGTCTTTCGTACGATTTGGCGCTGTTCTTTTTTTTAAACCTTAATCGTATAGAAAATGTTAATAACCCCTGCCTTTTATTTTATCGGGTGCGACTTCCTTAAAACTATGGAACCCCTATTTTCTTTGCTCCTATCTTTTCCCCAAAAAGCTAATTATTTTAAGAAATACACTCCCCCTTATCGGAGAAATATTAGAAAGATTTTTTGGTTTTGTCAACATTTATTGAAAGCAAAAGCCCCACCGTAAACGACAGGGCTTTTTTAGGGCTACTTTTTCTAAGAAAACTTAGAAATTATACTGCATCTGCAAACCAAGCAAGTTTACTTCAGATTTGTAAACTGCCGTCAAACGGTCTTGGAAAGCTCCGTTTTCATACAGGTTGTTAATATTGGCGTTATCCATAAAGATATGCATATAACCAACATCAATAAGCAAGTTATCGGTAACTTTATAGCTGGCTCCGATGCTTAACAAATAACGGTAGCTGTCCGGAATACGAGCCGTACGGAACTCTGCGCTGCTAATCACGCTGTTATCATAGCCCCAACCGGCACGAAGAGTCAGCTTGTCGGTAGCAAAGTAATCAACACCAACACCAAAGTACCAAGTATCCTGCCACTTTTCCGGCGTATAGCTTATGCTGGCATTGGTCTGGTCGTCTTTAATATTAAGTTCTTGGAAACGCTTCCAATGAGTCCATTTGACGGTACCGGAAACGGCAAACTTATCATTTATCTTATGATAACCGCTTAAAAGAGCATATTCCGGTAAATCAACATTGGCATGAATATCTTTGATGCCATACGGATTATAGAAATGTCCTTCCAACTGATGCCGGATAACGGAACGATAGCTTAAACCAAGACGAGTGTCGGGAGTAAACTCGTACATAAGTCCTAAGTTATAGCCGTATCCCCAATCATCACCTTTGACCATAGCGTAGCGGTCAGGGTCAGGAACAACCGGAATACCTTGGCTTAAACGAGCGCTTGCTTTTTCAATAACTACTCCGGCACCCAAAGTAAGATTGTCGGTTACCTTATAGGAAATAGACGGGTTGACTTTAAGAGTTTCCAAACGGGAATCCAAAGCATGGTTGCGACCAAACCAATCGTTAGCATATTCCGTGCTTAACCCGTAATCAGAGAAAAAGCCGATACCAAGATTGATTTTATCGTTATAACGATGAATTAAAAAGGCGTTCGGGACTATTGCGGTGATATTAGGATCCGTAGAACCGGAAACCGAACCGCCGATATTTCTTGTCGAAACGCCGTGAACTTTACTGCGAATATTGATTGCCGTAGCTCCGGCTTGTAAAACGGTGCCTTCGGTAAGGCTCATGCCGGCAGGGTTGTAAGCTATCGCCGAAGCATCATCGCCAACGATACCTGCACCACCAAAGGCTCTACCCAATGCCGTTACGCTTGATTCAGAGATTTGAAATCCGGAAGCATAAGCACTGCCGGCTTCCATAAGAACAGCCAACGCAATAACAGGGGCTACTTTTTTAAAACAAGACATTTTATTTCCTTATCAAAAAATACAAAACGCCCGTCTTTTAGCCGCAAAAAAGTAGCCTGTCAACAAAAATCACAATTTATTACAAATGTTACAAAATCTCCATTTAATTGGCGTAAACAATATATCCGTTCAGGTAAGTTGCGAATAAAAGCCACGTTATATAAGGCGAAAGCAGCCATGCAGCCTTGGAAGAAAAGCGGTAAAAAACGGCAATGGTGATAATTAAAACCAAATCTAAACACAGGATATCAACAAAGCCTGCCAACGGATTTTGCAGATAAAAAAACAAAAAGCTCCACAAGCCATTCAAAAACAGCTGAACGGTGAATAAAACTCCGGCTACACGGAAAGATTCTTCTTTTCTTTCTTTCCAAGCGAACCAAAGCGCAAGACCCATCATAATATAAATGACACTCCAAACTGGAGCAAAAAGCCAATCCGGCGGATTAAACGGTGCTTTTACCAAATCAGGATACCAAAGCTTAAGTCCATCCGTCATGATAAAACTGGAAAAAAGTCCCGTTAAAACACACAAACCGACAAAAATAATTAAAGCACTTATATTCTTGTTTCTTTCGGTCATCTTATCCTCCTTTATAAAAAGCTTTCCTTTTATCTTTTGTATGCGATAAGTATCGTTGACACAATAGATAGAAAGCTCTATTTTTCGGGGTTATTCTTGATTTTTATTATTTTTCAGTGGGGATAAAATGGATACGGATAAAAAGGCTCCGGAATATCTTGAAGCAGCAAAGATTTTTGAAGAAAAATGGCGGAAAAATTGGGAAAAGGAGAATCTGTTTAAAACTCTTTCCCCAACAGATAAAAACTTTGATGCCGCAAAGCCGAAAAAAGTCATCTTAGACTTCTTCCCTTATCCAAGCGGATACGGTTTACATATCGGCCACCCATTGGGATATATTGCTACCGACGTTATTTCCCGTACTTACCGAATGATGGGATACAATGTCTTGCACAGCATGGGTTTTGACTCTTTCGGTCTGCCCGCAGAACAGTATGCGATTCAAACCAACCGGCACCCCAGAGAAACTACGGCAGAAAACGTAGCAAATATTACCCGTCAGCTTAAGTTCTTAGGCTTTGACCATGACGATGATGCTCGTTTTTTAAGCTCGGAACCGGAATACTATAAATGGACACAATGGCTGTTCTTAAAACTTTACGACAGTTATTTTGATGAAGGTGAAAACTGGACGGACTCCCTTGGCAATAAAGTTAAAGGGCGGGCTAAACCAGTAGCAGACCTGCGCAAAAAGCTTAAAGACGGAGAGTGGCGGCAAAATGTCTTAGGAGAGATTGCTCCCAAAGACGATAAAAAGTTTACGAAAATCGTACCGGAAGACAAAATTGAAGAAGTTATTGACGCCAATCGTCTGGCAGTTTTGAAAAATGTTGATGTTAACTGGTGTCCGGGACTTGGAACCGTACTGGCTAACGAAGAAGTAACGGCTGACGGTCGCAGTGAACGAGGAAACTTTCCGGTTTACCGCAAGCCTTTAAAACAATGGGTGTTGCGGATTACTTGCTATGCCGACCGTTTATATGATGACTTAAAGCTTATCGACTGGCCGCGTGGCGTAGTCGAAATACAAAGAGAATGGATTGGTCCAAGCCAAGGTGCTTTGGTTTCCTTTATCGCCGAAGACGGAAGCAAATTAAACGTATTTACCACCCGTCCGGATACTTTACCCGGAGTTACCTTTGTTGCCGTAGCTCCTGAACACCCATTGGCGGTCAAATATGCCGGCGAGGCGGCAAAGAAAATGGTTTCTTTGGCTCGCAACCGTGCTTATGACGATAAATCCGCTCATAACGGAGTCTTTACCGGACAATATGTAATGCACCCGATAACCGGTGCAAAAATACCGGTATGGGTCGGCGACTATGTGTTAAGCGGATATGGCGAAGGTGCGGTTATGGGTGTTCCGGCTCATGACCAGAGAGATTTTGAATTTGCTCACCGCTTTGACATATCTATTGTTCCGGTAATTGAACCTTCGCAGGAATGGTTAAAAGAAAATGCTCCGGAAGGTGCAAGCGAAGATTTAAATGCTTTGTATCTGCGTGATGCCGGAAGCTTTAAAGCTTCGTATGAAGGAGACGGTAAAATCATCGCCGGATTGGCAGGAGCGGAAGAGTTTGCTTCTTTGCCAAACCGTGAAGCTTTGAAAAAGATTTGTGAAAAGTTGGAAGCTTTGGATAAAGGCTCGACGAAAAAGACTTATCGTCTGCGTGATTGGTTGTTCAGCCGCCAACGTTATTGGGGCGAACCGTTCCCCGTGGTTTATGACGTTGAAACCGGAAAAACTTATGCCTTGGAAGAAGACCAACTTCCCGTGCTTTTGCCGGAAGTTACCGACTTCCGTCCGGTTACCAGCGATGATAAAGATGCGGATCCGGTTACTCCGCTTGGCAGAGTTACCGACTGGGTAAAAGTAAAAGGTATTATCACCGAAAACGGCAAGGTTAAAATTACCGATGCCCCCAATGCCAAGGACTTTGTTCGTGATACCAATACTATGCCGAACTGGGCAGGCTCATGCTGGTATTATCTGCGCTATTTCGATCCGAATAACGATAATGCTTTTGTAAGCAAAGAAGCCGAACAATATTGGGCAGGCAAACAAAACGGAGCTATAGACTTGTATGTCGGCGGAGCGGAACACGCAGTTTTACACCTCCTATACGCTCGGTTCTGGCATAAAGTATTTTATGACCTTGGTTTGGTTTCTACGCCGGAACCTTTCCAAAAGCTCTTTAACCAAGGAATGATTACAGCAGATGCTTTCCGTGATTCTCGAGGCTTTTATGTTGATGTCGATTTGGTGGAAGAAAAAGAAGAAAACGGTAAACGTGTTGCTTACCATAAAGAGACCGGAGAAAAGCTTTCTATTGACCCCGGTAAAATGGGTAAGCGCTATAAAAACGGTATTTCTCCGGAAGATGCGGCAATGCGTCATTCAACCGATGCTTTGCGCTGTTACATGATGTTCTTGGGACCACTTGATTCAACCAGTCCGTGGAGAGAAGCTCCAATTGTCGGAACGGAACGCTTTTTGACTTCGGTTTGGAAACTGGTTCACAGAGACGATTTGGATACAAGCGATGCTCCGGCTGATGCCGAAAGCGAACGGTTGGTTCATAAAACTATCGAGTCGGTTACCAAAGATATTATGGCTTTGCATCTGAATACCCCGATAAGCACAATGATGATTCTGGCTAACGCTTTAAGTCAGCAGAAAAATCCCAAAAAAGAACACGTGGAGATTTTAATCCGCTTGCTTTCGGTTTATACGCCGTTCATGGCAGAAGAAATATATGACACGGTTCCGAGCTTTACTTTGCCGGAAGGAATTAAATCAGTTGCTTTCTTACCATGGCCGAAGTGGGACGAAGCAAAAACCGCCGTAACCGAAATGAAAATAATCGTCCAGATTAACGGTAAAAAGCGTGCCGAGTTCATGATGCCGGCAGGTGCTTCGGATAAAGAAATTGAAGACGAAGCCTTAAAGCAAGATGCCGTTATCCGTCATATTGACGGCAAAGAAATCCGCCGCTTAATCCATATTCCGCAAAAGGAATGGAAAGTATTGGGAATTGTGGTTTAAACACCGCAACTCTTTTGCTACGGATTTTAAAGAAAAATAATCCATACAAAAAAGCCCCTTGCCGGATTTTGGCAGGGGGCTTTCGGTTATAACGCCAGAAAATTATTTCTTCTTTTCGGCTCTGATTTTCTTGGCAAGCTCGGGAAGTTCTTTTTCATCAAAAGCTCCGCCTTTCATTTCATCGCCGATAAAGAAAACCGGAATGCCGGATACTTGCAGTTTTAAAGCCAATGCACGGTTGGCGTCCAAAATGTCTTGAATCTCTTTGGAAGCCATATCTTTTTGCAATTTAACCATATCAAGATTATGTTTTTTGGCGATTTCCAAAGCTTTCTTTTCGCCAATCTGACCTTTGTGTTCCATGAAGGCTTTATGAATCTCTTCATACTTGCCCTGCTTTTTTGCGGCAAGAGCGACTTTGGAGGCAGCCCCCGAACCTTCCATTAAAATCGGCATTTCTTTTAATACCCATTTCGTGTTGCCGTCTTTTTTCACAAAATCAATTACTTTCGGGAACATGACTTTGCAATAACCGCAGTTGTAATCAAAAAACTCTACGATAACAACGTCGCCCTTAGGATTGCCGATAATCGGGTCTTTAGGGTTGTCGGAAAGCTCTTTTTGGGAGGCTTTGATTTGCTTTTTAAGGGCAGCCTCTTGCTCTTTGAGCATTTTTTCCTGCAAAGCGTCTAAGGACGAGGCAAGCTTTTCCGGATTATCTTTAATATAATCGGCAACTATCTTTTCGATAGCTTTCTTCTGTTCCGGCGTAAAGGTTTGAGCGTCGGCGGTTCCCATGGCTGCCGAGATAAAAATTACTGCGGCAATAAATAAACGTATCATGTTCTTTCCTTTCTAAAATTGAGGCTCTTTCGCTAAGGAACGCTCTGCCTCCTGTTTAATGTCTTCCAGCCGGATATACTTGGGACTGTCTTTGGGAATAAGCTTTTGGGCTTTTTCTATATGCTTTGCAGCTCCCTTATAATCTCCCATACTGAAAGTGTACTCGGCCATCGCATAGGCGGTTAAAGCTGTATCCTCTGTCTTTCCGGCGGCAACGGCAAGCAAACGCCATACCGACGGGTTATCTTTCTCGGTTATGAGAATCTTTTCAAGGTTTTTTATTCCTTCGGCAACTTCTTTTTTATCGTTGCTTTCAATTTGCACCGAAGCAAGGCTTAAACGGATAAGCGCCGCATCGGGAGCAAGACGAACGGCTTCTTTATACGGAGACAATGCTTCATTTACTTTGCCGTTCTCATAAAGCATTTGACCTTTTAATTCATGAAAATAAGCATCGTTCGGATTGTCTTTTAGCAGCTCGTCCATAATCTTTAATGCCTCGGAAAGCTCGTTTAAACGGAAATGCGCTATGGCTCTGGCATAACGGGAAGCCGTCCGCATATCGCTTTGCGGATACGCCTTTAAAACCAACCGAGGAGATGAAGACAGAAACGCTATCAGCTTGGCTCGAATGCGCTGATAGGAAAGCTCGGCTCTTTTATGCGCATCGTCGGTAAGGACGCTTTCTTTGCGAAGAGTGTTTTCCAAAAAGGATATGCGTTCTTCCGATAACGGGTGCGTCCGCAGGTACGAATAATAATCCTGCGACATGGCGATTTTTTCCTGCTGTTGCAAAATGTACATAACATCGACAAAGCCTTTTACGCTGTATCCCATTTTGCTCAATATCTTGGTTGCTAGTTCATCGGCAGCATTTTCTTCGGAACGGCGATAGCTTAAATGCCCCTGCATCGCCGCATTAGAACCGCCCATCATAACCGCCATGCCGACATCAGGACGGCCGGTGGCTATTGCTGCAACTCCGCCTAAAACCGTCGAAATCAAAGAATTACGCTGGGCTATTTGCATATTGTCGTAAAGGCGGACTAAATGCCCGCCGGCTATATGTCCGGTTTCATGCGCCAAAACGCCAAGAGTCATGCCGACACGAGGAGAGTTCATTATAAGTCCGGTGTTAATAAATATATTAGAACCCTTGGCAGCAAACGCATTTATGTTATTATCGGCAAGCAAATGAAGTTTGAGAGTATCCGGATTTAAGCCGGCAACTTCAAACATAGGAATAACATAAGAACGGAGCGTATCTTCGGTTTCTTGGTCGCGGATAAGATTCATGTTTTGACTCTGAGCCGCAGCAAAACAAGAAAAACAGCTGAACGTCAGGACATAAAATATGAATCTTTTAAACACCCTCAGATTTTCTCCTTCTTTTACGATTTTTAAAACTAAACTTACAAAAGCGCCCCGTCAACGAGCCTTTTTGTCAACATTTGTATTTTTAATTTTGCCTGCCTGTTCCATTACAGACTTAAGCACCGGAATTATACCCGGGAAACAAGAGTTCAAAGGAATTGCCGTTGCCGATGACCCTCATGCAACGTTAGCGGCCAAAGACGTATTACAAAGCGGGGGAAATGCTTTTGATGCCGCAACCGCAATGGCTTTTACCATGGCGGTAACTCTGCCTTCCCGTGCCGGTATCGGCAGCAGCGGCATATGTCAGGTTTATAATCCGGAGGCAAAAACAAGCTCTTTGTTAAACTTTGTGTATCAAGGGGAAAATACTTCTTATGCTTTGCCGGCTATGCCTAGGGCAATGATGGCTTTGCACGCAAAGGGCGGGAAATGGCATTGGGAAAGTGTTTTACTGCCGGCGGAAAAAATAGCTAAGCAAGGATTTGCGATTTCCCAAACTTTGGAAACCGACGGAAAACTATTCCCCGAAAAGTTTAAAGATAAAAACGGCAATCCTTTAAAAGCCGGTGATATGCTGATACAGCAAGACTTAGCAAGCACGATTGCTTTATTGCGTTCCAAAGGTGTAGCGGGGCTTTACACTGCCGGAGGGGCAAAGCATTTTATGGATACGGCAGCGGCAAAAGACATAACTTTTACGGCGGAAGAACTGCGTGATTTTGTACCAAAATGGGAAACACCGAAAGAAATATCCTTCGGTAATGAAGCCGTATATTTACTTACCGAAAGCCTGACAAATAAAGATGTAACCGCTTTGTGGAAAAAATATCAAAACAATGAAACAGTATCAAAAACCACGGAAAAGATGCCTGTCGGAGCGGGTTTTGCCGTGGCTGATGCCTATGGGAATGCCATAACCTGTAACTTTTCCATGGGGGATTTGTTCGGAACTCGGACAGAACTGTCCGGAACCGGAATTATTCTTGCCAAGCCCTTAAAAATGCCGACAGATGATTTGGCAACGATTATGGTTGTAAACAACAATGTTAACGAGTTCCGTTATGCCGGATACGCAAGTTCTTTTGCCAGTACCGAAGATATGCTGCAAACGGCTTTGCAAGTTCTGCAAGGCAAAGAACCTTTGCAAATTAACTTTGAAACTGCCGAAAATATTCCGGCAAACTCCGGAGCAATTTCCTGCCCCAAAGGACTGCCGACAGAACCGGCAAGCTGTACTTTTGCCGTGGATAATCGAGCTTCCGGATATGGTTATCGAGTCGGGGAAATCAGTGATTAACTTTTAGCCTAAAAGCCAAACTTGATTAAAGGGCAATAAAAAGGGGAAAGTTTACGCTTTCCCCTTTTTCTATCGGCTTAATTATTTAAAAGTTTCTGCCACCAACCACCGCGCTTTTTTGTAGGCTTTCCTTCGGTGTCGGTATGTGCCGGAGCTTCTTCCTTTGCCTTCGGTGTCGGTGCGGCAGGAGCTGTTTTTGGCGCATGGCTGTCAAACAAAATAACCGCTGCCGGAGCTTTGGTGCTTACCGCCTTAGAAGCTTCGGGCTTTTTCGGAGCCGGAGTTTCCACTGCTTCTGATGATACCGGAGCAGTTTTGGGCGGACGGCCTCGACGTTTTGCTTTCGGCGTTTCGTCATCGGCAGAAACCGGAGATACTTCCGGAACAGTTTCAGCGGCAACCGGTAAATCTTTTTCCGGTGCGGCTTCATTATTGCGTCCATGACGACGACGGCGGTCAAAACGTCCTTTCCGAGGCTTTTCTTCCGCACCCGTATCGGCAGGAACGGTATTTTCTGCCTCTGCTTCCGGCGAAAGGTTGGTTTCTGCGGGTTCGGCATTTTGCGCTTCTTCATTACGCTCATAATGCTCTTTGTCACGATTGAATCTACGGCCACGACGGCGGCCATACAGTCCTCGACGGCCACGGCGACGTTCCGGCATTGCTTCCGGTGCGTCAATAACTTCTGCTTCGCCACGGATTTCCGCAGTTTCAGTTTCTTCAACTTCAGCCGGTTCTGGTTCGGCTTCTTCCATTACCGGAAGATGCTTTTCCGGTGCCGGAGTGCGAACGGCTTTTTTAACCCGCTCTATCCGGTAATCAGTCGGCGCAAGGAAGCTGTCATCGCCGTTAATGACAATCTTTACATCATAGCTTTTTTCAATGTCCGCCAATAAATCACGTTTGTGATTTAAAACGTATAAAGCAACGTTTGACGGAACGGTCAGAGTGATAACACTGGAACGCTGACGAACGCCCTCTTCCTCGATTACACGAAGCAAATGAACTGCTATTGATTCCGTGGAGCGAAGAACGCCTTTGCCTTGGCAATACGGGCAAATGTGATAGCTGGTTTCAATAAAACTGGAATGAAGCCGCTGACGAGATACCTCCATTAAACCAAAACCGCTGATTCTTGCCATTTGCACCCTAGCACGGTCACGGCGAAGAGCTTCTTTCATACGGCGTTCAACCGCATAATTGTTTTTCGGCTCTTCCATATCAATAAGGTCAACAACAACCAAGCCGGCTAAATCCCTTAACCGGAGCTGTCGGGCTACTTCATCGACTGCTTCCAGATTGGTTTTAAGAGCAGTATCTTCGATATTTCTTTCCTTGGTCGCTTTACCGGAGTTTACGTCAATCGCAACCAATGCTTCGGTCGGATTGATAACCAAATAACCGCCGGATTTAAGCTGAACTATCGGATTGTGCAAAGCTTCAAGCTGCGGTTCCACCTGATAACGGTGGAATAAAGGTATGTTTTCCTGATAGTTGATAACCTTTTTCGCATGGCTTGGTATCAACATTTTCATAAAATCCCGAGCCGCTTTGTATTCGCCTTCACCTTCAATCAAAACTTCGGTTATGTCCGGAGTGTAAAGGTCACGA
The DNA here is from genome assembly GCA_017507765.1 of Alphaproteobacteria bacterium. GTDB lineage: Bacteria > Pseudomonadota > Alphaproteobacteria > CACZRW01 > CACZRW01 > RGIG5556. The sequence goes on from JAFWAG010000032.1 coordinate 44,350, forward strand.
AGGCTGCGCTTTATAAGGTTGCCTTCTTCGTGAATCAAACAGGGAGCAACGGATTGCATCGTCATATCCCTTATCTGCACCCAAGTCTTTATCAAGTAATCATAATCACGTTTGATTTCCGCTTTGGTACGCTCACGGCCTGCCGTTCTGACAATCACCGACATTCCGGTCGGAACGGGAAGAGCGGTAACAATCTCTTTTAAACGATGACGGTCGGCAATGTTCGTAATCTTACGAGATACACCGCCGCCTCGAGCATTGTTCGGCATTAAAACACAATATCTGCCCGCCAAAGACAAATAGGTGGTAATGGCTGCGCCTTTGTTGCCCCGTTCTTCTTTGGTAACCTGTACCAACAAAATCTGATTGCGATGAATAACTTCTTGAATCTTATATTTGCGGATTAAATCAAAATAACCGCTTTTGCGGCTTTCTTCTTCCGGTTCGGTCTTTTCTTCTTCCGCGGCAGCTTCGATTTCCGGAGTTTCCTGCGCATTTTCCGCCATGATTTCCGCTGGAGATTCACTCGCTTGGGCAACCGTTTCTTCCGTTGCTTCGGTTGCAGTTTCTTCATTTTCCGCATCGGGGGCAGAAGAAGTGTGATGCTCTTCTATCTCCGGCGCCGGAAGTTCCGCCGACTTCATTTCTTTTTCGACAAACTCATCTTCATCACGGGCAGAAGCCTTTTGATTTTCCGCCAAAGCTTCTTTTAAAGCTTCACGGTCCGCTATCGGAATCTGATAATAATCAGGGTGAATCTCGCTAAACGGAAGGAAGCCATGGCGCTCGTTGCCGTAATCGACAAACGCTGCCTGCAATGATGGCTCTACTCTGATAACTTTTGCGAGATAAATATTTCCTTTTAACTGTTTCTTGGTCGAAGTCTCTACGTCGAATTCCTCAATCCGAGTTCCGTCAACGACAACAACACGCATCTCTTCCTGATGCGTGGCGTCGATAAGCATTTTCTTAGCCATAAATAAGATTTCTCCATATTCGGGCGCAAGCCGATTAAACGTTGCGCCGTATTATTATAAAAACAGATAAAGCCGAGGGTTAACAGTCCCCAGAGTCGTGTGGTTATCGTATTTTTCTTGACGACTTTTAACATAAATCTCTTCCCAACACCGGTATCTTCATAATCGTTGAAGACCTGCTTTATCACAAAAACTTTTTCCGCTCAAAGGCGTGCTTTTATTTGCTATATACTAACCAAACGAATCAAGCTACACTCCTTTGATGCGATAAAGATAACCGCCTATTAACTAAATAACAACGATATTCGTGAAAAATATTTTAATTAGCAGTTTTTTTTGAGTATCCAATGATTAAAGTTTTACGATTTTTCGCCATCTTTTTGCTGTTTGCGGCATCTGCTCCTGCTGTTTCCCAAGCCGGAGAGTCAAGCATTCAGAATATAAGAGTGGCGAATCATGCCGATAACGTTATGCGCTTGGTTATCGATTTATCCGAAAAAAGCGGATATAAAGTTTTTACCTTAAAAAATCCCGAACGCTTGGTCATTGATATTGAAAATACGGATTTTGCCGAAGACCTTAATCCTCAGCTAGCGAATATAAATTATTTGAATAAACTCCGATTTGGAAAAATGGAAAACGGAGTCGGGCGCATAGTCGCCGAAGTAGACTTCCCGCCAGAAGTAAAAAAAGATTTTATTTTGCCGCCCCAAAGCGGTTTTGCATGGCGTTTGGTTGTCGATGTGGAAACCACCAAAAGCGATTACGCCGAAGTTGAAAAGAAGAAAGAAGTTGCCGCAAAGCCTGTTCGTAAACCTTTGCTGATGATTGATGCAGGACACGGCGGAAAAGATTGCGGCGCTATCAGTATAAGCGGCTCGTACGAAAAACACTTAACTTTGAAAATGGCAAAAGAATTACGGGATAAGCTGTTAAAAACCGGACGATATAATGTAATGATGACCCGCAGTGATGACAGAGCATTGGCCTTACGTCAACGGGTGCAAATGGCAAGAAATGCTAAAGCTGACGTATTTATATCTATTCATGCGGACAGTGCGCATAATTCTGCGGCAAAGGGGCTTTCCGTTTATACCTTATCCGAAAGAGCTTCCGACAGTGAAGCGGCGGCTTTGGCGGAACGAGAAAACAAAGCCGATGCGGTAATAGGTATGGATTTCAGCGATAAACCCCAAGACGTTGCAACCATTTTAATTGATTTGGTACGCCGTGATACGATGAATAACTCTTCTATTCTGGCGGATTATATGGTCGTAGAAATGAAAAAGAATGTAACCGTTCTGCCAAACACGCATCGCTTTGCCGGATTTGCGGTTTTAAAAGCTCCGGATATACCTTCGGTGTTGGTAGAAATCGGTTACTTATCAAACCGCAAAGAAGAGCTTATGCTCCGGCGACCGGAATACAGAGAAAAACTCGCTTCTTCCATGGTGAAAGCTTTGGATAAGCTGTTTAAAAACCACAATATTATGGATAAATAAACTAACTACCTTACCGGCGGAACGTTAAACTGGGCGATATAGCCAGGCTTTATCGTTGTATAGCCATAACGCATATTGCCGGTTTCTATCAGATATCTTTGAACGCCGGTCATCTGGGCAACCAACGGATAGAAATCTTTTGCCTGAACATCACGGCGCTGATAGTTCATTAAATACAATACGCAACCTTGACTCTTTTCGGCAATACCGCAACGCTGACGACCACGAGGCACTTCCGGATTGGAAACTACACCACTTAAACCGGAAGGCTTGTTGGAACAAGAATCACCGCCGCCCATAAAGGTGCCTAAAATAATTCCAAACAGTAAAATACCGCCGAAAATAAAGCTTATGTACTTAGTCGTAAGTACCTTGGGCGGAAGATTAAAGCGAACGGCAAAATTATCATCATATAAACCGGAAGACGCTGTTTCTTGGGCTTCTTGGTTCGCCAGTTCTTCCGCTGTACGAGCGAAATTATGGCTTGGCTTTTCTTCCTTATGGTCAGGAAGTTCTTTGGCAATTCCCATAGGCTTATCCGATGCCGGAACATGAGGTGCCGGAATAGGAGAAGCAGAAGAAACAGGAGGAGTTTTTGGTTCTTCTTTGTTATCTGTACGAACTTCTTGGAACATATGCATTGATTTCTGTACCGGAGGTACACCATGACCGCCACCAAGTACCGGAGGAGGCGCAACACGTTGCCCCAAAGAAACCGGAGGCGGAACTTTCGGCATGGCAGGCTCTGACGGTGCAGATGCAGGAACCGGCGCCGGAGATACAGGAGCCGGAGTAGCCGGAATAGTCTCAACCGGAGTAGCCGGCGCAGGGGGAACAGGTGCCGGAGTAGCCGGAATAGGCTCAACCGGAGTAGCCGGCGCAGGGGGAACAGGCGCCGAAGGAACAGCTTCTGCCTCCATGGCTACGGGGTCAGATGCCGGAGCGGCGGGCATTTCCGGAACAACAGGTTCGGATATTTCTGAAGCGGCAGGCTCGAGAACTTCTGTAACAGGATTTTCCGGTGCAGCGTCTTCCTGCTTTTGATAGCTTTCCGGCACCGAAATGTCTTCGGCAAAATCATGAATATCCTTCACGTCTTGCATAGGTGTTGTAAGAGACGGTGTTACTTCGGTGATATTAAATGCCGGCATAGAACTTGGTGCTTGTTCGGGAACCGGTTCAGGTTCAGGCTCAGGTTCCGGCGTTATTTCTACTTCCGGAGCGGGAGCGGAGTCTTCCTCCAATGCCGGAGCTTCGGCAGGGAGTTCTTCAACCGGTTCAGGCTGAGGCAAAGCGTCTTCATCTTCATCATCAAAGATTGACGGTGCAGGTTCTGGCGCAGGAAACTCGTTAACTTCCGCCTCAACAGAAACTTCTGCTTCGCTTTCCGTTTCCGGAGCGGGAACGGAGTCTTCCTCTAATGCCGGAGCTTCGGCAGGAAGTTCTTCAAGCGGCTCTGGCTGAGGCAACGAATCTTCGTCATCAAAGATTGACGGTGCAGGTTCAGGTGCAGGAAACTCGTTAACTTCGGATTCCACAGGAGCTTCCGGCTCTGCTTCCGGTTCGGCTGTCGGTTCAGCGGGAGCTTCTTCCACAGGTTCGGCAATGTCTTCTATGTTTTCTGCGACAGGGGCTGCTTCAATCTCCGCTTCCGGAGTAGAAGCAGACGGTGCGTCCATAACCGGATTTTCCGGCGCAGGAACAGCTTCCTCTGAGGCAACAGGAGGTATTGTATTCATATCAACGGTCGGTTCTTCAGATGCTTGAGCAACTGCCGATACCGGAGCGGAAGAAACTGCCGCAGGAGCTTTTACCGCTATGGGGCGCTTGATTACCTTAACCACTTTTTTGATTACATGGGGTCTACGTTTCAAATCCCGCTCGTCCATTTCTTTCCTCGATATATTCCTGTTGGTTTATATTATTGGCTATTGCCTTCTTTGATAATCCGGACAATCTTCGGGCTTAATACCATGGCAATTTCCGAATTGGCGTATTGTGGTCCTAAGATATCCGAAGGTATGCCGATGATAAGGAAGTTATCACCGATTTCCGATGCAAAAGACGGGAAATTGGTTATTTCACCTTTGGTTGAATCTATGACCAAAGAACCAACAATCTTATCCGTACCTTCAACGGTAGCTTGCGCCAAAACCGATAATTGCGATTCCGGATTTTCTATCTTTCCGCAACGGCCAACATCAAAACGGGAACGCCAGTTATCCGGAACCATAAAGACACCTTCGGAAACCGGAACTACAGAAGCGTGCTGACCAACAAAATTCAAGAAACGGCGAGTGCTGATTTCATTATTTTCCGTAATAATCATACGGCCGATAACGCCTTTGACACTGCTGCGTATGCTGTTCGTGCCATATTTATCAACCAGTTTCTGCCAATCTATGGTGGAAGTTCCAGCATAAGGAGTAATCCGGAAAACCCGTACATCAAAAGCAACAATGTTTGGTTCGGTATCAAAAACTTTTATCAGTTTTTCAACTTTCTGCTGAACTTCTTTGGTACCAAGGAAGGTGATGGTTTTATTATCCCAGTCGGCAACAACATCACGAATGCCCGCACCTCTTAATGCGTCCAGAACCGCAATCATAACCGGACGGGAATCAGGAACCTGTAATTTCCACTGGTTATGCCGCATAAGGCGAAGCGTTTTTGTTTCGGCATTATAGCGGTAATAAACACCCGAAGTGTTAGCAATATTATTCAAAACCGTACCAAGTTCGCCCTTCATATTTTTGCCGGACAAAACCGGATAAGGGCCTTTTTCCGCAACGACTTTAATTCCGGCTTCCTTCACCAATTTTAAAAAGACTTTATCGGCACTTAATCCGGCGAAAGAAAATCCGGTTACTTCGTAACGAGGCAAGGCATCGGAAGCTCTGGCTCCGCTGAGTTTAAATGCAGACTGGCGGAAAGGAACCGTGGTGATGATGTCCTGTTCATTAAAACGGACAAAACAACGGCTGGCAGCTTCCAAACTAAACAACTCTGCCGTCTTGGTAGTGCGGGGAGCAAGCAATTTCGTATCTTTAAAAACTCCGGGAGCAACCGCATCGGCGGCAACTGTCTCGCTTGAAAAAACGGCTAAACCGGCAACCAATCCTAAAACGGCGAACAGTTTTTTATAAATCTTGTCTGACATTTTTCGCTAATACCTCTTAAAAAACCATAGTCTTAAACTTTATAAATCCTGAAAACAGCCTCTAAACCTTCGGAGCGGACGAAGGCGCTCCCGTTACAACAACTTTCTTTATCACATTTCTTACCACATCAAGGTTCATAGATACAGTATTTTCTTTCGTAGTTTTTGCCATATCTATGCGTCCGGAGCAGTATTGTTATCACTTGCCGGTTCAAAATCACCCAAATCCGGTATCGGTTCAAAGCCATCTGGAGCAGGACCGATTGGACCTTCGTCTTCATCTGTGGCCAAATCCCCCAAGCCGGCACGGATTTTTACAACATCAATCTCTTCATCAACCATTTCCGGAGGTGCGTTGTCGGCAAGTTCTTTTTTAAAGTCAGATAAAAGCTTGGCAAAAGCCTCTTCCTTGCCGGGGAACTTTGCATCAACAATGGCTTTATAGTCATCATTATCGGAAATTGCTTCACCAAAGCCGACGATTTCGTCCAAAACGTCCAGAACATACCCATAATACTTATAATGGCTCATTTCCATACCGCCAAGCTGAACACAGCGAGCGCCGACCCTTGAAATCGTTTGATCATAATAATCTTTAAGACGCATAAAATGGTCAAAGTTCCATAATAATTCTTCCGAAAACTCCGGTGAAGGTTCCGGAACAGGTTCGTCGTTTACCGATGCTTGTGTTTCGCCTTCCGGCATATCGGCGACCAAAATCTTTAACTTTTCCGTAACGGCCTTGCCGGCGTCGCCGAAAATGGCAAGCCAATATTCCAAAACCGGCAGTCGTTCACTGATATGCGCTTTATCGACACCATCTGCTTCCAAAAGACGGTTGGCTTCGTCCCACGCCAAAACACCGTTTTCATAATCCAATGCCCGCTGGAAATTAGCTCTGGAAGTATCTCCGTCCGGCGGAGGAAGCTCGGCAAGCAAAGAAGGAATGATATCTCGCCAGTTGTTACCAAAGCTCTGCTCTGCCGCAGTGGACAAACGAGTCAAAACTTCTATGTCATCTTGATAAGCAAGAAGCAGAGGAATTAGCTGCGTCAGGGCTTTTCTTTCATCTTCGGTCATTTTCTTATCCGTACCTTATTGTCCTTTGTCGTATATTAAAAGCTGTTTGGCAATATTTCAACTGTTGCTGTCATGATTTATGTTTTTCCTGTTTCCTATGCTGCTCGACCTAAATCCAATCGGACTTTTACACCTTTGGAAGAGGCAAAAACCAAACATGGACCGGTAGCTTTCTTCCTTTTCTTTGATTTATCCTTTAACCAGAAAGATGCACCCGTATTTAAAGGCTTTTCTCGAACCGGAGAAATTATAACTTTTTCGATAATCGTATTTGTGGCTAGGTTCTTATAATCGACAGGCTCGGAAATATCCTCTTCAGAAACGGCGGAGACAGTTTCGGCAGCAGTTTCTGTTTCCTTTGCTTCCGGCTCTTCTTTGGAGACAGTAACCGGTTCGCTTGCTTCTGCCTCAGGTTCTGTTTTCGGAACTACAGGCTCGTCAATTTGTACGGTCGGTTCATTTGCTGCTTCGGAGTAGTCAATATCAATAGCAACGGTTTGTTCCGGTATTAAAGGAATGGCCGAAGGACGCATCGGAGTTGCAAAAGAAACCGGATCAAGCATTTCCATTTCTTCGTCAAAGATTAAATCTTCACTGGTAAGATTTTCATCAAAATACAAATCTTCGGGAAGAGGTGTGGCATAAGTCGATGAAACATCGCTACCGAAGGAAGATATAACCTCATCAAGATAGGCATCAACCGTAAACTCTGCAGCATCGGCGGTATCAGCAAAGTATAAATCTTCTTTAATCGGTTCCGGTTCGGGAACAACTTCTTTGACGGCTTCGACCTTGGGTTCGGATACAACAGGTACCGGTTCTTGGGCGGTTTCGGAAAGTGCCTCTTGTATGGCTTCGACTTCTTCTACAGGTTCCGGCTCGGTGGCGGCAAGCTCTTCCGGTTCGGTTTCAAGAACGGGTATATCTTCTTGGGCGGCTTCAATCTCAGATACCTGCGGTTCGGCTTGCTCATAAACAGCCTCTTCATCAGCACTTGCCTGCAAGGCTTCAAACTCTGAGGCAGAAACCGTGATTTCATTACCGTCTTGGTCAACGGTTATGTATTCGTATTCATACTCATATTCGGCATCATCGGAAACATCTGCTTCGCTTACAACTTCCTCTGCTGTTACCGCTTCAGCTGTGAAGTCAAGTTCTCCGGATTGGTCGTCAACATAAACAGTGTCTTCGCTTTCTTCCGTTTCGGCGGTAAGGGCGGCGGCTTCTATTTCTTCTGCGGTTTCGGCAGTTAAGGCAAAGCCATCATCTTTGGCAACCGGAGCTTCACTTATAACTTCCAGAACTTTTGCAGGTTCAGCCGTGAAATCAAGTTCGCCGGACTGTTCATCAACAAAAACAGGCTCGGAAGGTTCTGCTTCGGTTTCAATGGCGGTTGAAGCAAGTTCTTCCTCTGTTTGCGGAGTTAAAGTAAAGCCGTCATCTTCGGCAACCGGAGCTTTGGTATCATTTTCCGTGATAACTTCATATTCGACCGCTTCTGCTTCCGCTTCAAGTACAGGCTCCGGTTCAACTTCCGGCATCGCTTCGGGCAATGCTTCTTCCCAAACTGCTTCCGGTTCCGGCTCGGGTTCAGTGACGGCAAGCGGTTCCGGTTCGGGTTCGGCGGTCTCTTGTATGGCTTCGATTTCTTCTACAGATTCCGGCTCTGGTTCCGGTTCGGAGATTACTTCTTCCCAAACTTCTTCCGGTTCAGGTTCGGGTTCAGGCTTGGGCATTACCACGAATTCGTCTTCATCAAAAGAACCGTAATCCGGCTCTAAGTATGTATCATCGTACATATCCGAAGCGGAAATATCTTCTTCGTATACTTCTTCCGCCTCTGCGCTTTCCTCTTCAAAATCTTCGGCGCTGACGTATTCGTATTCAACGTTTTCACGTTCAACCATTTTTTCCAAAATGGAGCTTAAAACCTGACTGGTTTTTTCCTGACTGGCAACCAACATTTCCATAACGTTGCGATTGTCATTACCCGCAGAGACCGGCAAACCGGTAACCACAGCCAAAGCATCAGAGACTATCTGCGCAGTCTTTTCCTGACTTTGGGCAAGCATAGCGGCAATTTCTTTGATTGCGGCGTCTTTATCTTCTTCCGGTTCGTCCTTTTCTTTACTGGCGGTTAAAGCATCGGAAATGATATGAGCGGTTTTTTCTTGGCTTTCGGCTAACATAGCCGCTATTTCTTTGATTGCGGCGTCTTTGTCTTCTTCCGGCTCGTCCTTTTCTTTACTGGCGGTTAAAGCGTCAGAAATAATCTTTGCGGTTTTTTCCTGACTTTCGGAAAGCATGGAAGCGACTTCTTTCAAGTCTTCGTTATGTTTTTCTTCCGGTCGGTTTAAGGTGGCTTTTACGGCTTCGGAAATAATTTGAGCCGTTTTTTCCTGACTTTCTGCCAACATATCGGCAAAATCATGGATATTTCCTCCGCTATCGCTTACTTGCACCGGAGGACGTTTAGTTAACGCTTCGCCCAAAGCTTTGGAGATAATTTCCGAAGTACTTTCCTGACTTTTTACCAAAGCATCGGCAACGGCGGAAGCTATGGCATCTGCGGTATTGCCCGCAGAAGCCATGGGAGGATAATAACCGTCGTCATATTCCTCTACATATTCGTATTCTTCGTCTTCATCGCCATCTTCGCCTTCTTCGGAGTTTTCATATCCTTCTTCATCGGAAACACCTTCGCCCTCTTCGTCTCCCTTTTTGCGTTTGCGGCGTTTTTTCTGATGAGCGGTAAAGAAATTACTTTGGGCTTCCTGTAATGCGGCGGTTATCTTGGTTATATCTTCAGCAGAAGCATTGCGGTTTTGCGCTGCGGCTAAGGTTTTAGTCAACTGTTCGACCTGAGCCATAGATTGCTCTTGCATCTTTTCTGCGGTCTGCTGATGACTTAAAGAAATGGCTTCCGCAATTATCTTTGCTCTGGCCTTTTCCTCTTCCAGTTTTTCTTCATCAATCTCTATCTCTTCTTCAACGACAATGCCTCGCTGTTCCTGAAGATAGGCAATATAACCACGAACGTCGGCACTGAAAGGAAGCTTAGAAAGCTCTTCCTTCGTTTCCGGCGTAATGTTTAAAAGCATTTCGTTATAACGTTCTTGAGCTTCGGGACTTAAAACCGAAAGCTGACGGAAGATATTTATAAACTTTTGAGCGCGATCACGGTTGGTTTCTGAGGTAGCTCCGTCTCCGCCCCCTTCGGTAACCCCGAGGAACTTCCTTTTCCAACGATTTAAATCTGACAAACGTGTAGATTTAGCCATCTCGTTCTCTAATAAACCAAGCCTTAAACTTTAACCGCTTCTTGATTCTAAAGGAAAGAAAGTTAACATATGGTAATTTTAATAAAAAAACCTCTTGAATCAGAGGTTTTTTTTATAAAGATATGTAAGTTTAAAAATTAAGCCAGCGAAATGTATACGATTTTATGCAAAACTTCACCGGCAGAGATTTTTACTCTTTCGTCCGGATTAAGCTGAAGACCATAGATATTTCCTTCGCCATCTTCTCTCAGGCTGAGCAATTTTACCGTATTTTCCGCAGTGTATAACAGACCGAGGTCTCCGGGACCTGCCTCTTTACCGGGGTCAACAACAAATATCGCCCGAGCCGGAAGGAAAGTTCCCAAACGGCGAGAGGAAGATATGCTGACTGCATAGGCTTGATGCGGGTTAGAAACGGACGGAGGACACATGATTGCACCGGACGGATTGTTTTTATCAATAATGATATCTCCGTTATCACCAGGTTTGCCGTAAACATTTAAGGAAACTTCACTGCGTTCCCGAGATTTAAGCCCCATACGGCCAATCGGCAAATCAGCGTAAGAGTTCTTTGCCGAAGTTACGGCACGGAACTTTGCATCTCCGGGCTGAATAAACTCTTCCAAAGCTCCGGTCTTATCCAAATCATAGACTTTGAGCTGAAGCTCTTCCGGTGTAAAACCAAGTGCCAAGGAAATATCCGAAAACTCTTTTTGGGTAACTTCTCTTTGACCCATTTCTATCCGGTGGTAAACCGAAAGCGTCAAACCGGCTGCCGCTGCAACTTCCGCCAAAGTTAAATCCTTTTGCCCGCGAAGATAACGGAAACCGGCACCCATAGTCTTTATACCGCTTCGTTCATTGATTTTGCTGCGACGTTCCTGTTCTTGCCGCCAAGCAGCTACGACTTCCGGCTGAGACGTGGCTTCGTTGACAAAAATGTCCTGAGGATTGCATTTCAGAAAATCCGCAACTCTGACTAATTGCTCTTTATCTATCCGGCGGTATCCTTTTTCAATTTTGCTGACCGCAGAAAGGCTGATGCCTAAGAAATCGGCAAGCTCCTGCATCGAAAGATTGCGGATACGGCGATATATTCTTATCTGGTTCGGAAATATAATTTCTTCCATGGTTCTTCCCCTTAATGATAAATCATGCAAAAACCCTTTTAAACACGGGATTTTATGCCGTAACTTTAACAGCAATTTGACAAAAATCCAGTAATTTTCTCAAAAAATTAGCGAAAAAATTATGAATTGCGATCTGCTTCGTCGTTAAAGTGGCGATTCCAACGGTCGGCAGCATTGCGGGCAATGTTCTTAGCGCTAAATCTTTGCTTGGCAGAGGTTTTAAACTTATCTTTAAGATTTTCGCCAAAATTATTCTGAATATTCTTAAGGTTATCCTTAACTCTTTGCGGAGCGGCAGCAATATTATTTCCAAACGTTTTAACCTTATCTCCGGCGAAGTCTTTAAACTGTTTCGGCATGGCTTTAGCCCGACTTTTAGCATCATTAGCAAACTTCTTCACCGAAGCTCTGGCAGCTGCTCGTCCAGACTTGGTAGCCAAAGAAGTTATTGCTTTAGCGGCTTTGGCGGCACCGGCTGCCGCAGTGGCCGCTCCCTTGGCAGCAAAACCGACAGCTGCCGCACCACCCGTAGCAACCGTGGTCGCAAGCATGGCAACCGTAACCGCCGCCTGAACGGTGGTGGTAACCATGGCCGCCATTTTTGCGCCCACAGCCGCACCGATATTCGTACTTTGCAATTGGGAATCAATGGAAACAAAATGGTTGGCTACGGCTTCCGACTTACTTAACAACATTAAAGCGATAATAGCGATAGCGAGGAATAAAAGCCAATCTACACCATTGACATAAATATGCTGATATAACTGCTGAACCTGATCATTATTTAACATACTGTCAAGCTCTTCGGAACGGCCGATAGATTCCATAACTATCTTTAAAATCAACGCCATGCCTATGGCAAGAGCAAGCAATGCGACCAGTGCGTGCAGGAATAAATCCCAAGCTTTCTTCGTATACTTCCGTGTTATCGGGAAAACCCATGCGACCATAAGCAACGGCAACAGCATGGTTACAAAGCTGATACGAATGACAAAATCGATAACTCGGAAGGAAAAGCTTAAAGTAATTATAAAGAAAACCAGCATTACCAAGAGACCGATAACAAACATACCCATATCGGGAATCTTGATTATCCACAAGTCTACTCGTCCCATGGAATAGCAATAAATACAGTTGCCGAGTGCGGTTCCTTTGGCGGCTTCTATATACATAGAGCGAATTACACAGCTTAGAGCGCTTTTAATCTGAGGAGACAGCGCCAGATGAGAAGAAGAGTCTCCGTAAACAACGTTGCCTTTTGAATCATATGAAATCGAAGAGCTTTCAGAGTTCTGAAACTGTTGGCAAATATCGTTTTTGATAAGTCCGGAAGCAATCGCAGTATCCGCACTTTGGACATTTAAGTCCGTAGATAAAATCCCCAAAGTAAGCTCTGTCGCCATGGAAACTACCGGCGAAACGACAAGGTCAAAAGCCTTTTGCGTCGGAATGGTCAAAATCGCAGCTATTAACGTCGTACGGAAAAAACATTTACCGATTTCGGTGAAAAAACCTTCCGGAGCTTGATACTTATAATTCACAAAATACATACCGAAATGCCACAGTATCCAAAGCCCTAAACCAATTATCAGCAAATATAAGGACGGTTTTTTCAACGTGTTGTAACAAGCCGTAACAACATTGTTGACGGCATCAAAAATCATATCGACAAAGGTACAAATAAGACAGCTGCTATAAAGCTCTGACATTACTTCGGTAGCTGTTTTACACGCAGCATAAGCAGAATCGGGAAACAAGCATACGCAGACAAGCGCAATTGCAAACGCTATTTTTCCGACCGTATTTTGTCCCTTTTTCGTAAACATTTTCTTCTCTTATGCGTCCTTTTCTTCGGCGGTTTCTTTAGGTTGAAGAGACGGAAGCTTAGCCTTCTTTGTCTTCCAAGTCAGCCATCCGGCGGCAGCAAAACTTAAAATTATCACTGCTCCGGAGGTTATATAAACCAACCTGCTGTCAAGCAATCCGGAAAGTCCGGTTGCTCCAAAAATAATTATCAGAACTATAAAACTAAGATAGTATACCAGATTTCTTAACATCTTAGTCCCCTTTTTTCCAATTACGGCTGAGCATTATTGCCTCCGCCTTTTTTCATTGCCGCCAACATGGCTAAACCAACACCGCCTTGAGCTATCAATGCACCCGCTCTCATAAGGCGGCTCATCGCCTTACTGAATACCGCCGAGTTTGCTTTTGCTCCCGCAAACTGCGCCGCCATGCGGTTCATCGTGCCGATAAGCTTTATCAAATAAAGACCCAAGAATATCATCAAAAACATAGCTATCGGGAAGTTAAGGTTCGATTCAACAAACTTTGGATTGGCATCAATAATCTTTCCCGTCTCCATATAGCATATATCACCTACGGAACTTTTATCTCCGACCATAAGCTCATCAGATACACATTTCCAAAGGCTGTCGGATTTATAGCCAACTACGCAAGTTTCCTTTTCTTCACCAATAGTGGTTTTATATTTTATACAGGTTCTGGGCATAACAACGCCAGAGGACGGATCCAACATTTCATCTTGTCTGGAAACATATCCTTGTAAAACTTCCGGTTGATTCAAAATCAGCTTTTCCGGATCAAAGATATCCAGCTTCATAGTAAACTGTACCATGATTTCTATCGCTAAGATTAGGAAGATAGCTATCATCACTATTTGCATAAACGTGGATAGGAAAATGTTCCAACCGACAATGGCGTATTGCCGCAAAAGCTTAAACGGCCAAAAGGCGATAAATATCGGCAGTAAGACAAATGCAATGCCAAGCTTGAACAAGCCGTCAACAATATAAAACGGGAAAAGAAAGTTCAAAACACCGAAAACAAGGAAGATGCAAATACCGAAAACTACGGCAATAAAGTCTCCGCTAGCTATCATTTTCTGGGCAAAAAAGTTACCGTACACCATGCGGGTATGCATCTTTGCTATCAGACAGGAAAACGCATCGGATACGCCTTGCTGTAAAGCGTGGCCGCTGTCAATAACCATACTGTCAAAGGTATTGTTACAAGCACTGTAATTAGTTCCATAACTGCCAAAACCGGAATTGATTACCGCCAGCGATAAATCAATAAATCCTTGGAAGACCGGCACAATCGTATAGCTTATCAGAGCAAAAATCGTATCTGCGCTCATCAGCAAAACGCCGCAGCATAAAACCGCAAAACTGGTTTTAAGCGAGTCGGTCCAGAACTGATTAACATCAGGCATTTTATAGCTTAAAAACAATTTGCCGACATGGAAGAGTATCCAAATCGCAAAGCTTATCGCCATTAAAGCAAGCGCACCGTTCGCTATTTCATGATAAAAGACGATAATCAAACTGTCCAAAGCGGCAAAAATCGTTTTGAAGATTGAGCAGCTCCAACAATGGCTCATATAGTCTTTTTCCAGTTCTTCCAAAGAAACGTCATAATCCTTTGGGTTGCAGCCGGACAAAAGCAAGCAGGCTACTATTCCCACAAACAGGAAAAGCAGTTTAAAAAGCATCTCTTTTTTTTGTTTTTTATCCATGCTTTACTTTCCTTTACAGCTATGACCGAGTTGCTTCCGAAGCTTTAATTGCGCTCTGATAATTTGCGAATTGAGTTTCACTCATCGTCAGAACCCGCTTTACATCTTCACTGCCGTTAGCAATCCGTTCATAAACCTTTTGCTCTTCATAGGTAGTGGCCGTGCCTTGGCGGACTTTTGCCACTAAGTCTACATCATTTTTCATTTTATAAAAACTGTTGCCGTCAAGAGCGTTCATTTCCGCAAGACGCTGCTCGGAAGTCGTTCCGGTTATACCGTAAACTTCGCCTTTATAAACCAAAGCCTCTCTTTCCGCTGCGGACATTCTTTCAACCGCATCGGCACCGTAAACATTGCGGAGTATTTGAGCATTTCTATATGCTTGTTCGGCACTGTTTACCCCACCAATACCTTCGTTATAGATACTGTTGGCATTGGCATTACGACGCAAAGCAATTTTTGCCTGTAAAGATTCCCGGGTGGAATAAGAACCGTCTACATTTAAGGCTTTCTTCGCCAATTCGATATCCTGCGGTACGGCATTAAAAGAAGCACTGTTCATACCGGCGTATCTTGAAGTTTTTGCATCGGCAACATAGGTATTATATCCGGCGCTTGAAGCACTGCCGGAACCTGAACCTCCGCCTGCCCCACCACTGCCGGAGCTGGAAGAGCCGCCGCCTTTATATCTTTGTTTAGGTGCAGCGCCCATAGAGCTAATCATACTCCGGCTAGCACGCCAGTTGGCTAAACGACCGTTGCCTTTTTGAGATTCCAGAACTCCCATTGTCGCAGAGGCTTGGGTTACAACCGCAGCGACATTGGCGCTTACCATGCCTAAGCGGTCGCCAATGTCTGAGCCTATGGAAACGTTGGAAAAGTCTGTCGCAATCTGATCAATCAAAGATAAAATCTTTATGGCAAAAACACAGCAAATAGCCGCAATGATGAAGTTAAAGGTGGAAAATTGTATTGCTTCATTCATTTTGTATACTTGGTTCGTGTTAAAGTAATCCTGCAAGGTTGAGGCTTCTTTTAGAAGCGTACTGCTGGATATGGTTTCACTGTTACCGCCAAAAGCTATTTCCACCAAAGCTATCGCTAATGACAAGACTATAGCCATGGAAATAAATACCATCACGACATGAAGCAAAAGATAGAAACCTTTTTTCGCAAACTCTATCGTTGGCGGAAATACCCACGCAACAATTAACATCGGCAATAAAACCAATAAAAATCCCAACCGGAAACAAGCGTCTATCAGTTTAAAGACAAAAAGCAATGTCAAAAGGAAACAAACTAGCCAAATGACAACGCCCGTAAACAACATTTTAAGACTGGGGAATTGAACCGGTAAAATACCGGACTGTTCCGCCGTCCAAGCATGGCATAAAATCGAAGATGACATGGCAAGTCCATAGGCGGTAGTATTATATAAATTACCGACCATACACATAAGTGCGTTATAAAGCTGACTGTTCAAAGCGGCGTTTTCCGTGCCGGACGGTTCGGTTTCCATAAGAACACAATAATGCGGAAGCATACTTACACCCAGAAGACCTATAATAGCATCGTTCTGGTCTTGCTCCATAGCTTGAATCTCGCTCTCTTTCTTTCTATCTAAGTCATGGATAGCCGCCTGACAATGGACAGAAAGCGTACAGGCTCCTTCCGGAGGATTGGCTTTACATTCGTTACATTCTGCTTTTTGTTTCGCATTCATTAATATATCCAACCCACCACATGGAGAAGCACAGGCATAACGAGCGTACACTTCGTTCTTTTGCAAGCGGTATTTTTCTTCTATCTGTTGCCTTTCCACCTGATAATTACGGTCTAAGTCGGAAATCTGGTCAGCGTTGGGACGTATCTTATCCGTTCCGGTAAAGCCTTGGGTAACCGCCATGCTGACTTCTGTCGCTCCGACAATTATGGGCGAAATCAATAAATCCGTAACCATGCTGACCGGCTGAACAAGGATTGCTCCGGCAAGCATTGCTTTGCACAAAATGGAAATAATGCCTTCAAAAAACTCAACCGGATTTTGTTCCGCCAGAGAACCGATATACCTGCCGACCTGAATAATCAGCCAAATACCAAGGAATACAGTTAAAATCTCTATACAGCCATGGGCTATTTTGTTGTAAACCGCCGTGGCTAAGGTGTTAATTGAACGGAAAATCGTATCAAATAAAGTACACGCCCAACAATTATTGACATGAGCAAGCAGAACCGAACCGCTTGCCGGACAGTCGCCGTGCAAAGCATCACTGTAAACTGCGGCGGATTGCCCAATGTCTTGAGCCCCTTCGGTGATAATTTCGTTGGCTCCGCTGACAACGTCATCAACGGTTTCTGTTTGCGTCTCGGTCGTATACTGCGTACCGGTTGTCTGAGCAAAGACAGGAGCGGACATCAGCCATAAAGCTATGGCTGCGCATGATATAGCCTTGATAAAAAATGTCTTTGGCAATTTTATCATCGCTTTGTCCTTTTAAAAAGCCTCCTATCCTTCAAATATTATAACCTTTTTCCCGTTCCTTTAGTATGACAGTTTTTTGATTCCTATCCCTTTATGGAGTAACCATATCCTGCTCTCTGGCATACTTTGTGTAATCTAATCTGTCTTTAGCACTTGGAACAGCATCTCTTATTTCATTAATCTTATTAACATTCTTGGAGAATGATGCCTGTTCTTCCGGCGACAAACGATCATAATAACGTTGTTTAAGCTTCTGATATTCAAGCTTTCCTTCAAGCTTGTCCAGTCTTTCACGAGCAGCGTCTTGAGCCTCTGGTGAATGTCTGCCGCTGGTATCGTTAATAATCATCATCTGATCCGACATTTCTTTAACCCTCTTAAAGTCGTCTTCGGCTATATTCAACAAAGAGGCGTTATGAGAATTAAACTTGCCGGTAGATTGATTATACAATACATCGTCCATTAATTTTGCTTGATAATTAGGAATATCAGGCTTAGTTCTTTCGGGTTCCGTATCATTATGAGTATCCGGAACAACATCTTTCTTCGATGAAGACGACGATTTACTGTTCTTTACGCTTATCGCCATAATCGTTGCCGTAGCTTGCAGAGTCGTTGCCGTTACATAAGAAGCCATAGCACCGACTTTATCTCCTGCCTGCGAGCCAAACTCTACTTCCGTGTATTCACTGGCGGTTTTATCAACAACGTTCATTACCTTTACGCCAAAGAAACAGCAGGCAAAGGCAAAGAAGAACGATGAGCCGGATAAATCCATAGCGTCCCTAAGGCCTTGGATATCGTTAAGCATACACATCTGCCGCAAGTTTTCGTTTTCAAGCTCGAATGCCGTTATAAGCATAAGTATTGCCAAGGCTATGACTATCGCCAAGACAATGAAGTTCATCATAACATGAACCAACATCTTGAAGCCTTGTTTCGCATAGTTCATAGATGACGGGAAAACCCATGCGACAATCAAAAACGGTAAAACTGAAGCTAAAATACCCAAACGAATAAGTGCGTCCAATACTTTGAAAACAAAGACAACCAAAATTATCAGACAGGTAAGCCAAATCATAATACCGGATATCAGCATAACAAAATCCGGACCGTTAAAGAAGAAATACGATGCTGCGTGCCAAGATTTACAAATAATCGCAGACGCAAACGCCATACCAAACGATACTTCTTTGTGTATCATCTCGGTCAAACACCCAAGAGCATTATAAATCTGCGTGTTAAGCATACGGCCTTCGTCCATATCCGGCTCTGCCAACGAAAGAGAACAACCGCTCATGGTCGCAAATGACGGGGCAGCAGAAAGGTTTTCGTAGGCGTCCATTTCTTCAAGCCACCTTAAAACGATACCAAACGCCGCATGGGTATTTATACCAAGAGGAAGAGTCAACGGGAAAGAAGAATAAATGTCGGCGGTAAACTGTCCGGTTTCCGATATTAAACGCCACATATTGCGCTGGTCTTTGGAAATCGCATCATAAAAAAGCGGCTTATCAAGTTCGGTTTTCCGGCTAAGCGTTTCCGTGGTTTCATCAAGTCCGGCATAGCTTTTTATAATAACTTGGTTAAACTCTACCGCTCCGACGACAATCGGCGAAATCAACAGGTTGGATACATAGCTTATCGGCATGGTTAAAAGCGCACCGGCAAACATGGCTTTGAACAATGTCTTGCCCATTTTCGTCCAAAAGTCAGCAGGCTCTTGCGGACTGAAAGACATAAGATGTTTGCCAAGGTGATACAAAAGCCAAAGTCCAAGCAAAACCGTTAAAACCATCCGGCTTGGTCCGGCGGTAAGTTCATAAACTCCGGTACTTACCGTATCAATGGCATCAAAAATCTTTTCCACCAAAAAACAAGACCAACAGTTTGATACATGGTCGGCAACAATCTGGCTGCAAGTATCACAGTCGCCCAAAATTACTTTAACGACATTGTCATACATATCGTTAATGTTGGCGCCCATCCGGATTAAAGACAGGAACGTATCACGCAGAATATTAACATCGGCAACTTCATCGGCGGCAAAAGAGCGCAAAGGAGCAAGAACAGAAGCAACAAACGCCGCAACTGCCGGAAGATATCTTTTAATGATGTTTTTCATTATCATCATTTCAACCTTTACCCCGGATCCGAAAACAGCTTTTTACCCGTATTGGCAACCAACGAAGCACTTGACTGACCTATGGTAGCCAACGAACGACCTGCCGAAGCACCCATTTTATCGCCGACAGCATTACCAAAACCGGCACCCGCAACCGAAGAAAACTCTAAGCTGACATTGTCGACAATACCAACAATTAAAATCGCAAAGACGAAACAAGCCAAAGCAACCAACATACTGGTACCGGAAAGATTCAAGTTCTTTGCCAGTTCTTCTATGTGGTTTAAGTAAAACAGCGTGCGGATATCGTTAACTCCCGCCTGACCGGCATCGCCTTGGAATGCCATCATAACCAGTAAAATTGCCAACGCTAAGATAATGGCCAAGATGATAAACATCATCACGATATGAACCAGCGATTTAAATCCTTGGCGTGCATAGCAAGATGTTGACGGGAATACCCAACAAATGATTAACAACGGCAGTAAAACACATAAAATGCCAAGCCGCAAACAAGCGTCCAAAACCTTAAACGTGAAAATAAGCAGTAATAAGAAACTGGCGAGCCAGATTAAAGCTCCGGCGATGAAAGTTGGAATATCCGGATAGGAAATTACCGCATAGTGGTTAGCACCCTTGGCATAACAAACTATACACGAACCGACGGATATACCGAAGCTAAGCTCCTCTTGCATATTTTTTACCATGCACATCAAAGCGGCTTTGATTTCCGGATTCAAGGCGCCGTACAAGGTTGCTTTATCTCCGCTTTCTTGAGCTGCGGCCATGGCGGCTTCGGCATCTTCGGCAACGTTATCCGTACAGTTGGTAAGAGAAGCAACATCTCTGCCGCCGCTTAAACGTCCCAAAGTTATAGATTTGTACATCTCGTCAAGCTGCCTATCCGCATCAACGCTTATCGCAACGCCGCCGGCAACAATAACAGCTCCGAAAGTAACAAAAACCGGATTTGCGGTTACGCTGCCGCCAAGCATTGAAGCTCCGCCGACGGTACTGACGTAATCGGCGGCCTTGGAAATAGCGGCGATTTCCTCTTTGCGAGTTTCCATTTGCTCTTCCGTCCAGCGTTCGCCGGTCTTGCCGTCAACCAAATAGCTTTTGCCATACTCTGCCGACAAAGCCGCCTGCCCTCCGCTTTCATTGGCAAAACTGCGCACAACTACCGTAGAAAACTCACTGGCGCCGACAATTATCGGCGATATAACAACTCCGGTAAAATGGCCTATGTTCAAGCTTAAAAACGCAAATGCAACTATCGCCTTTAAAAAGGTTCTTGCCATTTTTGTCCAAAACTCTTCCGGATCTTGGGGGACAAAGGCGCTGATGTGTCCTGCTATATGATACAAAATCCAAAACGCAAGCAAAAGCGCAAGCAAAGCCATAAAACCAGTTTTGGAAGCTTCAAAAACTGCGTAAGAAAGCTCATTTATCGCATCAAAAATGATGCTGAACATACGGCATGACCAACAATCTAAAAGATTGTCCGATAATACTTTGGCAGAATTGGGACAGGGGCCGGCAAAAAAGTTTAAAAAAGATTTGACCGCATCGTTAATGCTGCCTCCGGTCGCATCGACAACGCCGTCAATAAAGCCCGCCGCCATTTGACCAAGGCTTTCCAAAAACGTCATGTCATCGCTTTGGGCGCGAGCCGTCCCCGGCATCAGCAAAACAAGCAGTGCAAACAGTAATCCGGGGAAGCCGGCTATAATCTTAAACTTTGTCATTACTTTATACTGTCCCCATTTTTACACTTTAATTTTATTATAATACGAAAAAATGACAAGAAGTATGACACTTTTTTGATTTTCTTTTTTGAGAGATAATTTTGCTGGGAAAAAATTAAAACTACTTTAATATGTATTTTATAGATTAACTTCCGTTAAAAGACCTTTATGGAGCAGATTATGCAAAATCCCGAAGATTTAGCCGACTACAGACAAAATACCATTTTTTTGTATATGACATTATACAACATTGCCCAAAGACGCTGTAAAGAAGCCGGCATACCCTTCCCTTCCATTTCTTTATCTTTGGAGGATTTAAGAAACGTAGACCCTCTGAATTGGGACGATATGCAGGGGGTTATGGATAATGCAAAAGAAATAATCCGATATTTAAAGGAAACAGGTCTTGGTCCGAAGTCATCGCCGGAAGAAAGAGAAGCTCTTATCGAAGAAAACTTTGATGCCGATAATCCGGAAGGTGCTTTTTTACGGGAAATTATGGCAAGAAGTAGAAACTTTAAGACTTTTGCGGAAAAGCTTTCTTTGGTGGATACCTTCCTTCTGATTGAAGAGTCCAAAAACGAATTAGCCGCTATTGAAGAAACCAGAAAAGAAGTGATAGCTAAAGTGGCAAAAGAAATCGAAAAAGCCGGCTTCCCCGTTGATGGGCAAAAATTAATCACTAACTATATGAAAGCATACGAAAAAGATAAAAAGGAAGCTTTTAAAATCTTAACCACGAATCCGGCTATGTTTGCTCCTTTGCAAATGGATAAGGCAAAAAAAGGACTGTTCGGCGGAAAGCCAAAACCGGAAGAAGGGCATCGTATAAACAAAGAATTAGGAAGATTTTTAAAGCACCTAAAGATATAAAAGTACTTGATTTTTATATCTTTTTGCGCAACTCCAAAAAGTTTTCACAAAATATTAACAAAAAAATTAAAGACAGAGGCATTCCTTTGTGATATGGTTGTATCATAACTTTTAAAGGGCTTTTAGGAGGTCTTAAAATGAGCGAAGAAGAAAAGCTTGAGATTGATGAAACAACTTCCGGTACTGGAGACGATGTAACCGGTGATACCGATACTACTGGAGCGGATACAGATACAGCTCCGGCAGAACCGGAAAATGATATGCCTTCACCGGAAGCAGAAAAGGTTGTTTACGGAGACGGTAGCGAAGGAGAACGTGAACGCGCCGAGCCGGAAACCGAGTCTGGAGATGAGACGGGAACAGAGCCGGAAGCGGAAAGAGAAAAAAATGTTCATGGTTCCGGAGAGCAAGAGGAAGGACGAGAGAAAAACGTCCATGGTGCCGAGCAGTCCGAAGAACGGGTCGGTGAACTTCACGACGAAGTTAATGATGATGAAAACGAATGGGCATATGAAAATGCGCAACAATACTTCGGTGATTTATTGCCTCGTCCGAATATTCCGAAATCTTCGACAGCGGAAGATTTTGCCATTGATTTATTTGTAGAACTCGTCGCTGATTGGCCGAACAACTGTGTTGCGATATTAAGAGCAAATGCCTATAAAGAGCGGGTCGAAAAATTACGTTCCAGAGAAAACGGCATTCGGGAAAACTTGGCCAAGGGAATTAAAACCCAAATAAGTGCTTTGGAAGCCAACAACCAAGAATTGTTTATAAAGACCGGTGCCGATATGTTGGCAAAAATGGAGTCTTTCTCGGCCGAAGAAAAGAGAACCTTTAAAAAGGGAATGCAGTCAATTGCTTATAATTTGCAGGAAATGGAGACTTTAAACCGCAATGATCCTCGTTATCTTTCTTTACAAAAGTCAAATAACGAATGGATGAAATATCTTGAACAGCGTACAGCAGGAAAATCTGCTGTTGAAGTTTCCAAAAGAAGCCAGAAAGAGGCTCTGGACTTTATGCAGCAAACTTTCAATGCAAACAAACAAAATAACCGCGCTTAGACTTTACGGCGCACAACAGTTAAAGGCGGGAGAAGTTTTTGGACTTCTCCTGTTTTTATATCTGAAAGCGCAAAGAAATCATACGGGATTAAAATGCTCTGCCCTGCTTTTCCGGCGGATATTTTGGGAACTTCCGTTTCATTGCGGGCGTCAATAACTTTGGTCATTTTTACCCTTATCGGGTCAAAACGATACGGCGAAAGAAACTCTATTTCATCGCCTTGGCAAATACGGTTGCGGACTTCAAGCACAAGAGCATTTTCCGTAAAACCGGCAACCGAACCGACGCACAAAGCATTACCCGTACTTAAAGTTGTTGTGTAGTTATAATCTTTTGCTTCCGGCATACCGAAGAAAAATCCTTGGGTATAGCCACGGCTTTGCATGGTTTCCAACTCTGCCATAAATGTATCGGCTTGCCAAGCTTCGGGATTTTCCCGCCAAGCATCTATTGCTCGGCGATAAACTCTGGTGGTCATCGCAACATAATAATCGCTTTTGTTGCGGCCTTCGATTTTAAGACTGTCAATCCCCAAGGTCAGAATCTTATCCAAATGCGGAAGAAGGCATAAGTCTTTAGAGTTCATAAGATAGGTGCCTTTGTCATCTTCTTCTATCGGAATATAGGCTCCGGGGCGTTCTTCCTCCTCCAAATAAACTTTATACTTCCAACGGCAAGAGTGGGCGCATTGTCCTTTATTCGCCGGACGGGAAGCCATAAAACTGGATAAAAGGCAACGTCCGGAATAGCTCATACACATTGCACCGTGGATAAACATTTCCAACCGGATATCAGGACAAAGTTTCCGAATCTCGGTTAATTCGGCAAAGCTTACCTCTCGCCCCAGAACGCACATCTTGGCGCCCATATCCTGCCAGAACTTGACCGTCAGCCAAGAACAAACATTCGCTTGCGTAGATATATGCAAAGGTATATCCGGAGCGTGTTCTTTCATATACGCAAAAACTCCGGGGTCAGATACAATCAACCCGTCCGGCGACGCTTCCCTCACCGCTTTTAAAAACATGGGAAGCTTTGCAACGTCCGGATTGTGGGTAAACAAATTAAGCGTTAAATAAACCTTTTTGCCGATACCATGAGCATAGGATATGCCGGCAGAAAGCTCTTGCAACGGGAACTCTGAATGCGCACGCAAAGATAAGTCCGGAGCGCCCGCATAAACAGCATCGGCTCCATATAAAAAGGCGGTTTTTAAACGGCTTAAAGAACCGGCGGGAAGTAATAACTCTGAATTGCCAAGCATTATTCCGTCACCTTATTTTTAAGAAAAGTTATCAGATTTTTACAGCCCTTTTCTATCGTTTGGTACATACGCTCAAAACCGTCTGCTCCGCCGTAATACGGGTCATGGACATCGTTTCCGGCTTCATCAGGCACAAAGTCCATAAATAATTTAAGTTCGGCTTTTTTAAACTCTTCTCCATAATGCGGACGAAGGCTTTTAAGCTCGCTAAAAACGTTTTCTTCCATTGCCAAAATTAAATCATAATCCGCAAAATCATCGTCATCTATCTTGCGGACGATGAAGGAACTTAAATCTATGCCTCGGGAAGCCGCCGTATTTATGGTTCTTTCGTCCGGAGGAAGCCCTTTGCGGTAAGCCATGGTTCCCGCCGAAGCAACTTCTATCTCACCTGCCAAGCCTTCTTCTTGTAAAAAACGGCGGAAAACGCCTTCCGCCATGGGAGAGCGGCATATATTCCCAATACAGACAAATAATATTTTCATTGCTTTCTCTAAATATCTACTAAGCATCTATTGATATTTTTTAAAATAAATCTCATATTATAGCTACAATTTTTTATGAGGAGAAAATTATGTCTGACTTAAACGCAAGAGATTTTGCTACCCAAAGAACTACAGGAATGGCTATTGATCAAGGTTTGCGCAGTTATATGTTGAAAGTATATAACTATATGACAACCGGACTTTTAATGACGGCTTTTGTCGGTTATTTAATCGCTAACACGCCTTTGTTCAATTTGTTCTATACCTTGCAGGGTAATGTTTACACCTTGAACGTATTGGGCTGGATTGCCGTAATATCACCCTTGATTTTGGTGTTTGCAATTAATCCGGTAATTGCTTCCGGACGCATGAAAGCGGCGTTCTTGGTCTTTATGCTTTTTTCGGCTTTGATGGGCGTATCTTTGGCTAATGTCTTGCTTGCTTATACCGGCGTAAGCGTAGCCAGAATCTTCTTTATCACCGCTGCTATGTTTGCGGCGATGAGCCTTTATGGCTATACCACCAAAAAAGATTTAACCGGTATGGGTTCCTTCCTGATGATGGGACTTATCGGTATTATTATTGCCATGGTGGTAAACTGGTTCTTGAAAAGCCCTGCGCTTTATTACGGTATATCGATTATCGGCGTATTCATATTTGTCGGCTTGACCGCCTATGATACCCAGAAAATCCGCCAGATGTACTATGCCGGTGATGCCCAGAACGTTATGATGTCAAAAGCGGTTATGGGGGCTTTGTCCTTATATCTGGATTTCATAAATCTGTTCTTTATGCTGATTTCTTTGTTCGGCGACCGCAGATAAAAAATCCTTAAGAAAAAGAAAGCCCCCGTATGGTTTGCGGGGGCTTTTGCTTTATAAAGAAACAAAATCTTTCGGCTTTAGGTTCCATTCATCGCATAGCCAGCGTGTTCCGTCAAAGCGGAAAATACATAAACAGCC
Organism: Alphaproteobacteria bacterium; assembly: GCA_017507765.1. Taxonomy (GTDB): domain Bacteria; phylum Pseudomonadota; class Alphaproteobacteria; order CACZRW01; family CACZRW01; genus RGIG5556. Next base: position 70,025 of record JAFWAG010000032.1, read on the forward strand.
GGTACCGACTTTAATATCATGAGAGGCGGAAAAAGCCGCAAAGTCTCCGGTTATATACGGAGCAAAGCGGGCAATACCGTTACTGGTAACCGCCAAGACCGTCGAGTTTCCCGAACTTAGCAAACCGGAGGCAAAATCCTGCCAGTTTTGAATAATTTCTGCCGGATTAACCTGCCAACCTTCGGGGACTATAGCCTCTTTATTCCAAGCAGAGATAGCGTCTTCGCCAATGCGGGAAATAACCTCTTCTTCGGTTTTGTTTTCATCGGGACCGTAATCAATTTCGGTAAAAATATCCAAGGGCTTAACCGTTTGGACAAGGTTCATTTCCTTTAAAGCTCCTTGGGCGGTTTCCATGGTTCGCTTTAACGGTGCGGAATACGTTACCTCAGGAATTAAGTTACGGCTGAACAGATATTTACCAAGCAAGCTTGCCTGTTCCTGTCCGCTTGCCACCAAAGGAATATCTGTGCGGGCGCCTACTCTGGTTGGAGTTTCGCCTTTGGAAAACGTGTTGCCGTGACGAGCAATAATTAATGTGGTCATACAAACTCTCCATGTTCGGCAAATAATGCTTCGGCACGGATAATGTCTTCCGGAGAATCAACTCCGCTCATACTGCCGTAGCCTTTATAATCAACTTCAACAACCTTTACTTTCATGCCGTTTTCCAAAAAGCGGAGCTGTTCCAATCCTTCCAGTTTTTCATAATAAGATTCCGGTAAAGAGGCAAAAGCATCTAAAGCCTTATGGCTGTAACCATAAAGTCCGACATGACGCAAAACCGGAGATTTTTCTTCGCTTTCACGCAGGCCGTCTTCTTTACGCAGAGCCGGTATGATATTCTTGGAAAACCAAATGGCGTAACCGTCTTTGTCAACAACCGCCGTAGTACCGCTGAACGGGGTAAGTTTTTTGCTTTCCCGCAATTGGGACAGCTCCTCCCATGACATACGAACGCAAGGAGTAACAACTTCCAAAGCATTATCCTTCGTATATGCCTCGATAAGAGCCTTGACAAACCATGGCGGGCACATCGGGTTATCGCCTTGCAAATTAACGATAAAGCGCGGAGAAATATTAAGTTTGGAAATTACTTCTCTGACCCTGTCGGTTCCGGTTTTGCAGCTTTGAGAAGTCAATACGCATTCCATATTACGTTCTTGGCAAAAAGAAACTATCCGTTCGTCTTCGGTGGCGATTACTGCCCGACAGCCGGAAAAACCTTCGGCGGCTTTGGCGGCTATTTCCCAAACCCGAATCAGCATCTCTTTCCCTGCAATTTTCGCCAAAGGCTTGCCAGGAAAACGAGTCGAAGCGTAACGTGCCGGAATGGCTATTAAAATATCCGTATCCATAGATTTTCTCCTTAGATTCAATTTGTTTCAGGATACTTTAAAAACTATGGAAGACAAGAATAAACATTGTTCCGGTCTGACAAATATTTCCGCATGGTGATTTTAGTTTTGTTGAGCTTCAACCTGATTGCGGCCATTTCTTTTCGCCCGATACAAAGCTTCGTCTGCACGCTCGAAAAGGCTTAAGAAACTCTCGCCGTCTTCTGCCAATAACTGCGATACGCCGATGCTGACCGTAACCTTTATAACTTGCTCGGAAAAAACAACCTCGCTTGCTTCTATTTTCTTTCGGATTCTTTCCGCAACTTTTAAAGCTCCCTCTATGTCGGTATCCGGAAGTAAAATCGCAAACTCCTCTCCACCTACTCTGGCGAAAGAGTCTATTTCTCGCAAACAGCTTTCCGTTACCTTGGCAATGTGCTTTAAAACCATATCTCCGGCTAAATGACCATAGGTGTCATTAACCTTTTTAAACCAGTCAATATCAAACATCGCTCCGCTTAACGACTTTTTATGGCGGCGAGCTCTTTGGACTTCTTTTTTGGCGGTGCCGTCAAAACAACGGCGGTTGCAAATGCCCGTTAAAACATCGGTGCCGGCTTGGCTGAGTAGCTTGTTTTCCGTTGCCTTTTGTTCGGAAATGTCCATGAAGGAAGTCAAAAGGCAGTCATAGCCACCAAACATAATTCTGGTTACCGAAATCAAAGCCCAAAAAGGTTCGTTACGGCCGATTTTCATCTTTACTTCCAAGCCTTCTACGGAACCGTTTTTAATAACTCTGCCGATTATTTTTGTTTGCTCACGAAGGTTTTCATAAAGATACGGATACCTATCGCCCAAAACCTTGGATACCGGACGGCCGAAAAACTTTCCGGCTTTCGCATTAAGAAATAACACCTCCCCGTTGTCTAAACGAGTGATGATAATCGGCACCAAAGAAGCATTTAATACCGCAAGCCAGTTTTTACCTTCGTCAATAGAATTAGTAGCCATTTGCAAACCTTTAATATTATGTTATAAAAAGTTATTCATACCCTTTTTAAGGGCTTTTGTGCGTATTCTCCAGAAAGGATAGCAAAATGTTTGATAACTCCAAGATAGAAAAAATAACAGTACAGCCCGGTGATGCTTTTATTAAAGTCGGCGGCATAGATTCCGTATGGAAAGTGGATAGAATATTGGAATATACAGACCTTCCGCCCCATATACGTTTGATAGAAAACGGCGGAAATAACCGTACCGCAACGGTTGCTTTGTCCGCTTTGATGGATACCAAGAGTTGGCTGCCGGTTAAAAATCATGACTTTTAATCAGATTAAGCTTAAAGCGTAACGAGCTTCAACCTGATAAAAAGCACCTTCTCCGTTCTGATGGTGATGAGTGGAGAATAAGGTAAAATATTCGACAGTATAATCTTTCGTATGGAAAAGATTATTATGGGCAATGTATTCTTGAGCATCAACCATAGAGGTTCCTTTTAACTTTGCTATGCGGACATGAGCATGAAACTTATGCCTATCCGGCGGAACTCCGCAAAAAGAAACCGCTTTATCAATTTTATTATGCAAAATATCAAGTTCCGTATAGTTGGAAACTCCCGTCCATAAATCTCTGGGGTCGTTACCCGTGGAAAAAATACCTATTTCCGTAAACGCCAAGCCAAAAGCAGGAGCCCGTATCCGGCTTAAAGACGCATGAATATCTGCGGCCATAGGTTCTTCCACTTCGCCGATAAAACGCAAATCAAGATGCAGATTTTCTTTCTTTATCCAATGAGCGTTCGGAACTCCGCCACGCAAAGTGTAAATATGTTCTTTGATATCTTCCGGCAGTTCCAGCCCTACAAACAAACGTATCATTTTTTTACCCTTCTCAAGTTTACTTGGCGGTAAAAGGCTCTAAAAGCTTTTTTATATACGGCATAATATTATTAACGATTACCTTTACCCCTTCTTCATTCGGGTGCGCTCCGTCGGCAAGTAAAAGCTCTGCGGCATTCGGAACGTCCAGAACTCCCTGCATAAAGAAAGGATAGAAAATAACGTTATGCTTTTTGGCTTGGCGTTCGTAAAGGTCTTCAAATTGGTCGGTATAAGCATTGCCGAGTCCTTTGGGTGCTTGCATTCCGGCAAACAAAATGCTGATTCCTCGGTCTTCCAAAATGCTTAAAATATTATCCAGATTCTTTTCCGTTGTCGCAGGAGGGTGTCCTCTTAAAGCATCGTTTACGCCAAGTTCGACAATCGCAATATCCGGATTATACTCTATCGCCGCATTTAAACGGCTTAAACCGCCGGCAGAGGTATCTCCGCTTATTCCGGCGTTCTTTACCACAACATCATAGCCGTCTAAACGTAACGCTTGCTCTAACTGTGCGGCAAAAGACATATTTTCCGGAAGGCCGTAACCGGCGGTAAGACTGTCCCCCAACGCAACAACTTTTATCTGCCGAACAACTTTTTGCGCCGGCTCTACATCAGAATAAATCGTCCGGTTTTTCATATATTCGGTAAAGAAAACAAAACCCGCAACTGCGGCTAAAATCACAATCAGAATAAGGCGCTTGATTAAAATCCGCTTGGCAATCGGTGTCATTTAATGCTCCTTTACTATATCAGGTAACTTCGGTAACTGCTCTTATATTACCTTCGCGGTTTATTTGTACAACCCTTAACTTTTCATGCATTTCCTTGATGGTTTTGGCTCGGTCAATGGTCGGATAACTATGCAAAATACGGTCTGTAAAGGCTTTGTAGGCTGCTTCGGAGTTTTCTGCATGAATGGTCGCAAAACAGTTTTCATGGCCGGAACCCATAAGCTCCCATAAAGCACCCGCATTTGCCGTGGAAATCTCTCCGCCGATAATTGCGTCCGGCGTAAAACGAACAACCAAGTCAATAATCTTCGGATAGGTTAAATTGTTGGTTTGCTCCGTTCGGGATAAAACCAAGTGAACTCGGTTTAAATGAGGGACTATCAATTCGCGCGTATCTTCAATCGTAACAATACGCTTACTGGGTTCCAAGATTTTTAAAAGATTGTTCAAAAACGTTGTTTTACCGGTTGCCGTTGCACCGCTGACCAAAATATGGTCGCCACGTTTTATCGAAAACATAAGACGTTCAAACGGGTCTTCCGGTTCCGCCATATGCGCCAACGGATTTAATTGATGAAGCTTTTCACCTTTGCGAAGACCGTAATCGCCAAAGCCAAACTTTACATCTTCGGTATGAACACGCACACACATTGCAACACCGCCGGTCAAATCTTCATTGTCATACATGACATTACGACCGGCAATTGCCGAAAAACGGTGGTCTCCGGGAAGGGTAGCATAAACTACCGGCGTTCCTCTGTCCGGATCAAAGGGAAGTTCATACGTATTCGCAATAATATGAATAATATCATTTAAATATGTACGGGAAAGGTTTGCATCTTGCTGACAAACCCAAGGAATAGCTCTGCGGCCACGCAAACGGAGCCAGATTTCCCCCGGGCGGTTAACCGATATTTCTTCCACATTATCTTGGCTGTACCAATAGGAAAGATAACGCAAAGTAGATTCAAGAACTTTAAAATTAGAATCCGTCATAACGTAACTCTCCCGCTTTCTATTACCTTAGTCAAGCTATCAGAAAAGCCGAGGTACAGGATTCCCCGCAGAAGAAGGACTACGCTGACCTTCCGGCAAGGGAGGAGGTTCATAAACCGGCACACTGCTCTGTTTCGGCTGACTGGGAGCTATCAACGGAACTTCGTTAGGATTCTTCCGTTTAGCCAAAGAACCGGAACCTGCTCCACCGGCTACCGTTGCGGCGTTACCGGGCTGATAAACCGTCGTGGTTTTAACCTGAGAGCTGCTGCCTGCCAAAGGACGCTCCGGCTTCTTATCCGCAATCAACGGACGCTCCTCTTTGATTATATCATCATCAATAGAGTTAGCAGCATCCGGAGAACGTATCCACAAATCCTGATTAGCAAATGCCGTAAGCTTGGTTCCCGAAGGTATGGTAACCACGGTCATAATATCCGAGTAATCTTTCAACATCTGCTGAATAATGGAGCTTGATGTATCCGTCCAGCTATCACGAGCATCTTCATACGCTTCCTGACGGTCGGACTTCGCAGACTCTCCGCCATAGGCTCCCGGTACAGGCTTGCTGCTAGAAGCCATAGCAATTGTAATGGCATCGGCGGCAATTTCACTGACCAGAGGCGTGAAGTATTTATCAAACAAGCGACGGTCAAGATATCCCGGAATGCCTCCACGGCCTTGGGCGTCTCCGCTTATACCTTCAAAGACAAAGGCAATGCCGTCAGGACGAATCAAGCGTTCCCAAGTAATATCAACCTTGGATACAAAGCCGCCACCTTGCGAATCTCCGCCAGAGACTCCAATCAAACGGCTACCCGCAGGAATGACTATGTTTCTTCCGTCTTCGGCATAGATATTTCTTTCCACAATCGCCGTAACCGGAGTATCCGTAAAGCGGGAATCAATCGTGTTAACCAAGACTGCCGGTATAGCTTTGCCTTTGACAATCAAACGATTCATCTTCACAGGAAGACTGGAAACCGATTTCTTAATACCTAAGCTTGACCAATCTTCATCTTCCGTGTTGTTTTTAAAGTTCGGTGCCTTGAAATGTCCCCATTCAACATTAGCTCTGCGGTCTTGCTGTAAAGCCATAATTCTTCTGACCCGAGAGCTGTCATACCGTTCTCCGGGGCCAAATCCGCCGCCTTTACCAAGGTTCTTATTACCGTAGTCGCCGAAAGCTCCTAGATTATCAAATACCGGCGGAGTTTTCGAAGCGTCTCCGGCAATCGAAGAAGCCATAGATTGCTGCGACGGAAGACGAGAAATGCTTCCTTCGTTACGAGCAAACGACCGTATCTTTTCGGCAATGACGTCTTTAACCGAAGCAACAACTTCGCCAAGAGTATTCAAAAGCTCGCCGTCTTCATTGAGACTGCCGACAACAACGCCGTCCATATCGACAACATCTCCGTTTTCGTCAAGCCAACCGATATTATTTCCTTCGGTATCAACCAAGAAATCTTTTTCCGAAACGGTACCGATATGACGGCCTCTGGCATCAACAATGGAACCATCAGCCATGACTCTGCCGTCAATTACGTTGCCTTTTAAATCAACCAATTCGCCGTCTTCGTTAACAAAGCCAACAACTTTGCCGTCTTTGTTCACAATCGCTCGACGAGTGTCTGTATAGCCGATGACCTTACCGGAACTATCGGTTAAGACCCTGCTCTTGGGTGCGACACCTATTCTTTTGCCCTGTAAGTCAACTACGGTACCGTCTTCGACAACTCGCCCAACAATCTTTCCGACTTTGTCACGAACCATGCCGTCAGCACCGACTGTACCCATAAGAACGCCGTTTTTGTTGTATGCTTTCTTGCCGCCGAAGCCACCCAAAGCTTGTTCCACAGTGGAAACAACTCCGATAGTCTCTCCTTTAGCATTAACAACAACGCCGCTTTCCAAACAATTACCGATGACACGTCCGGTCGCATCACGGACAGTTCCGTCTTCCCAGATAATACCGCTAAAGTTTCCGGTTTTGCCGATAACCGGCTGACCGACAAGACGCATAGCCTTTTTAGGCTGGAATGCTGTAGTTGAGGCAACGCCAATTTTCTTACCAAGCATATCTCTTACTACACCGCTGATTTCAGCTCTGCCAACGATTTTATCGCCGGAAGCACGGACTAATCCGTCTTTACCAATCGTGCCGACTGCAAGCCCGCTAGAAGCTAAGACCCGACGGCCGACAAGTTCGTTGCGAATATCAAGATTAGAGTTGGGAACAAAACCAAGCAATTTGCCGGAAGTGTCTTTTGCGATGCTCTGCGCATCAACCGAACCGATAACTGCACCGTCCGAAAGAATCATACCGTCTTCGTCTATGGTACCGATTACTTTTCCTTCCCGACCGTAAACTTTCAAGGCAAGCATCTTAGAAACTGCCTTGGCAGGAACAAAGGCTATAGGACGACCTTGGGAATCTTTGACGATTGCCCGACTGTTAACTGTGCCTAAAGCCGTACCCGTCTTGGTAATCAAATTACCTGTATCATTTATGGTACCGACCGCTAAACCGGTAGAACCGTATGCGGTAAGTCCGCTGTACGGATTTTTCATAACCGCAGGAACGAAACCAATAATTGTACCTTCGGCATTATGAGCAATACCTTTGCCATCTACGGTACCCAACGGAGCATCAGAACTATCCCTAACAACACCTTCGGCATCAACTTTACCTAAGACTGCTCCTCTGGCATTGACAACGGATTTATCAATGTAGGAACTGCTTACCTTCATGGAAACGTATCCTAATACTTCTCCCATAGTGTTGCGGAACAAGCCATGTTCATCAACCAGACCTACGGTATTACGCTCTCCGTCCAAAATCTTGCCCGTTGTATCCGGAATACCGATTAAGTTACCTTCGCTGTCATAAACCGTGCTAGCATCTTTTGAGCGAACAAAGCCAATTACTTCACCGGAGAAGCTTCTGGCAATGCCATAGTTTTCAATCGTTCCTATCTCGTTACCGTTTAAGCCAAGAACCATTCCGTTTTGACCGACACGACCGATAACTTTTCCGTCAGCTGCCTGAACTTCCTCCAAATCCGAGAAGGCGCTTTTTACTGCTTCGGGGATAAAGCCGACTATCTTACCGGACGAATTAACGACAACTGCCTTATCGTTAGCTTTGCCGTAAATAACTCCTTTGGAATCACGAACATCGCCAGCGTTATCAACTACTCCCATTAAAAGCCCAGAAGCATCATACGCTTTATCGCCGGCAAAACCGTTGACCTTAACCGCCGGAACAAAACCGGTAATGTTTCCGTTTGCTTCAAGCATAAAGCCGAACTTGTTCAAAACGCCTAAAAGCTTGGCATTAGCATTCAATACCTGACCGTCTGCATTGGCTGTTCCTATCGGGTCTCCGTTCGGATTGTATACCGTCATGCCAAAGAAAGCATTCTTGGTGTCAGCCGGAATAAAGCCAATAATACGATTAGAGCTATCTTTGGCTATGCCTAAAGCGTCTATCTCTCCGATTGTGCGACCGGAAGTGTCAGTTACTTTACCATACGGAGAAACAATGCCGACAACCATTCCCGTCGAACCTAAGACTAACCTGCCGGAAAATACTGATAATTCACCTTCTGCGGCTTCGTTTGAAGAAACTCTGCCGATATCACGACCGTCATTGCCTCGGATTGAACCGTCCGGCATACGCTCGCCAATAATCATATTTCCGCCGCCACGAACTTTCAAATCAGGAACTACACGTCCCAGAACTTTACCGTCTACACCGACAACACGTCTGTCGTTCAAAGTTCTGCCTATGACATTGTTGCGATTGTCGATAACCGTACCGTCGGCAAGAACTCTTCCCAAATGGTTGCCGTTTTCATCAATCAGCATTCCACGGGTTAAAACTTTCCCAAGAACATTGCCATTGGCATCAACAACATCTCCGGATATGGTCAAGCAATCCATAATCTTGCCGTCAGCTCCGACAACATTACCGTTTACCAAAACTCTGCCAAGGAAACGGCCGTCCAAACCAATTACCGAAGAAGCATACTTTACCAAAGAACCGATATTATTGCCGTCACTGCCGGTAACTTTGCCGTCAGCTCCGATACAACCAAGATAAGAACCGTTTTTGTTAATAACGTTAGCTCCCAAACCGGTGTAACCGATAACTTGACAAGCTCCACGAATTACCGTGCCTTTATAAGAAGCAATTACCGCAATCAAACGATTATCATCGTCAATTACCGACCCGTCGGTAGCAATCCGTCCTATGGTGCGACCGTTATCATCGCTTACGGTAGCGGACGGTTCTGCCAAACCAATCTGTTCACAGTTCGGAGTTACCGCAGGACCGTAGGCAACTATACCGCCAATGATAGAGCCGCTTCGGTCAATAATTGAACCGTCATCGGTAATCATGCCAAGCTGGGCGCCTTCTGCATCAATAACCGTACCGTCAAAAGACTGGAAGCCTTTTGATTGATATCCGGCAAAAATCGGCATACCCATACGCATACTCATACCGACATATGGGACTAAGCTTTTACTGTTGCTGTTTCCTCCGATAGCCGTGCCATCCGGAAGAACTCGACCGGATAATCCGTTTTCTCCCAATAAAGAGCCGTTTGGATTGATAACACCAACAAACTGACCTCTATCATTAACCGCAGTTTTTCCCGTTAAAATACCGCCAATAACTCTGCCTGCCGAATCAATAGCAAAACCGGAAGGAAGGATAGTGGCAAACTGCCGTCCCTGAACATCGACAACATCGCCGGAAACAGTTAACCAACCGGCAAAAGTTCCGTCTTCGGTAAATACATTATAAGAAGAAACCGTTGAACCGATAACGTGTTTGCGGGCGTTAATAACCATACCATAAGGAAGCGCCTTACCAATTACGGTTCCGGTTGTATCAATTACGGAGCCGTCAATGTCTATCCACCCCAAAGGCTTAGCTTCGGCGCTGAAAGCAATACCGGTGGGAACCGTACCTGCGGTAACGGAACCACGTTCCAAAACATCTCCGACGGCGGAAAGGCTGCCAAAAGCACGCACCCCGTCCCAAGCCGAACCGTCAGGCATAGCAAAACCGGCTAAGCTTCCGTCATAACGGATTAAAGCTCCTTCCGGAATTACCGCACCGGCAGGGATTTTATTACGGTTTAAAACAACACCGTTTGCCGAAACGCTTCCTAAGGCAACTTTGTCTGTCAGGCTTTCAACCAAAGCGTCGGGGCGAACTATACCCATAATACCGCCTTTGGACGACATCGCTAAAGTTCCAAGCTCCCAAACTTTACCGATAATATCCTTACCTTGGGAGTTAACTACGGTAGCGTCAGCCAAAACTTTACCGATAACCTTGCCGTTTGGTCCCATGGCTATACCGTTGTCCGCCGTATAGCCGATAACGTCTCCACGATTACCGATAACCATTCCTTCGGGAACAATCCGACCTATAGCTATTCCGGCAGAAGAAACCACAATCCCTGATGCACGAACCGTTCCAATAATTTTGCCGGTTTCATCGGTAACTTTACCTGCCGGACCTACTTTACCGGCTTGTTTGCCGTCAAAGCTTACAAATAAGCCTGTGGGCATAATCCGACCGACATAGGCACCTTTTTCATTCATAACCGAACCGTCAGGCATAATCCTGCCGATATTGTTATTACGATTATCGACTACATCTCCGTTCGGCAAGGCGTTACCGATAACTTCACCGCTACGGCCGATAACACTTCCAAGCCGAACAGCTTTGCCCAAAACTTTACCGTCATTGGAAATAATGAACAATGCAGGAGTCATGCGACCAATCTGGGCGCCGGTACGGTCGTAAACCGCACCTTTACTATCAATACGACCTAACATACGGCCGGAAACACCCAAAGCAACAACCCGAGACGGAACAACTTTACCGACAATATTACCTTTGGTATCAATAACCATTCCGGTAGAAATTGCTCTGCCTATGATTGTTCCGGAATTATTTCTTACGATTGTACCGTCGGAACTTAAACGACCTATATTATTACCGGCATAATCAATAACTTCGGCTCCTGTGGACATATTGCCGTTTGCCCAACCGATAACGTTTCCAGAGTTATCAACAACCGTACCGTCAGAAGAAACTTTACCAATTACTTTACCGGAAGCATCAACCACGGAAGAGTCCGCCATAACTCTGCCAATAACATTTCCAGATTTATCAACAACCCGTCCGAATACTTTTTCGCCAGAGCTGCCGATAACATTTCCTTCTTTGTCAACAACCGTACCGTCAGGAGCAGCTTTACCAATTACCTTACCGGAAGCATCAACTACGGAAGAGTCCGGCATAACCCAACCGACAACTTTTCCGGCTTTATCAACAACGGGATTGAATACCTTTTTATTCGACCAACCAATGATATTTCCTGCGGTATCAACAACCGTGCCGTCCGGAACTGCTTTACCGATTACCGTACCGGAAACGTCAACTACGGAAGCGTCCGGCATAACCCAACCAACAACCTTACCGACCGCATCAACAACCGTGCCGAAAGGAACGTTTGAGCCGATAATCTTATTATTCGCATCGTATAAGATGCCACCGGCACCAAGACAGCCTATGTAATCACCTTTGCGGTTATATATCTTACCGTCCAAACGAGTCTGGCCAAGGACTTCACCCTGTTGGTTAATAACCGAACCACCATGGCGGACATAACCGGATTCAAGCGTGCTTCCTTTGCGTTTAATCAAACCATCAGGATAAACTTTTGCCGAATCATCACCAAGAATGGTTCCGGAGACATCAATAGCCCCCAGAATGCCGCAACCTTTTGTCAAAGCAATATCCGAAGAAATTACTTTACCAAGATTTCCGCCTTCGGCATTGATGATATTGCCGTTGGGCATAACATTGCCAAGAACGTTACCGTCTTCGGAAACAACCATAAAATTAGGAGCGACATAGCCAATAGTTCCGCCTTCGGTACCGATAGGCAGACCTTTGGAGGGTATTTTACCGATTACTTCAGCGTTATCGTTTACAACACTGCCGTCCGGCATTGCGCAACCCAAAGCATTGGAAGCAGCGTCAAAAGCTTTACCTTCGGAATTGATGTAACCGGCGATTTTACCTTCTTTATTCATGAACAAGCCGTCACGAATTACGCCACCGATAACACTGCCCGTAAGGTTCGTAACAACACCGTCAATATCAACCGAACCGATTTGACGGCGGCCTTTATCAATTACCAAGCCGTCCGGCATAACCATACCAAGGAACTTACAACCGGAGCCAACAGCTACACCCGAAGGAAGAAGTTTGGCAACAACTTGATTTTCTGCGGATACAGCAACTCCAGAGGGAAGAATGCGCCCAACAACACCTTTTCTGCCTTTTACTTCGGCATTAGGCATAACAATTCCGGCAACGACATCTTCGGCATTTACGGCAACTCCGCGAGGAGCCAAATAACCGATTGTGGTTCCGTCCAAACCAACTACTCTGGTATCGCCCAACACCGTACCGATAATATCGCCGTTTTTGCCAAGTACCGTAGCGTCAAGACCTACGGTTCCAAGGAATATACCGCTTTTATCAACTACCGGTCCTAACTCTATGGCTCCACCGATAACATTCAATTTGGCATCAACAATAGTTCCGTCCCCCAAAGTCCGACCGACAACAGTTCCGTTGTCGTCCAAAACTATTGAATCCTTCATTATCCTACCAAGGATTTTACCGTCCAAAGAAACCGGTATTTTATCTGGTTGAACAATACTGATAACAGCTCCGGTTTCATCAAGTACGGCGCCGTTTTCTCCCATTTTGCCAAGGACGTTGCCGTTTTCATCAACGACATTGCCGGCTTCGTTCAAATAACCAAGAACTTTGCCGTCAAAGCCCATAACCAGACGGCCTTTTTGAATAATTGTATCTCCGGAAGGTCCGGCTTCACAAACTCCACACAAGCTTGTATCAGTTGCGACACCGGCAACGGTAACAATAAGTTTGCGGGTAACATTAAGCCCGCCCTCTTCCGTCCAACGAACGGCAAGATTGTTCTGTAAGCTACGTCCCATAACCGGTTTCCAGAAAACCCGAATGTTACAGGTTGCATCTGCGGACAAAACCTGATTGGGTTCGCACTTACTTTCATACGAAAAACCGTCTTGCTGCGGTTCTTCCAAATCAACGGAAACAATCCGGATTTTTCCTCCGGTCGCAATCAAGGTGATTACAGATTCCGCTTTGGTACCCAAAACCACCGGATCCAAAACCAAGGCTTCCGGTTTGGCTTCAAGCTTTGCACTGCCTTCAGCCGGAGCCGTCGGCAAAGCTATCGGAGCGTTGTTTCCGGTGTTTAAAGCGGCAAATGGATCAACCGTAGCCGTCAAATCAGGGTCTGTGTCCTCCACTCCCCGTCCCCCTAAGTCAATAAGGGAAAGAAGCCCGATAAGAAAAGCCAAAGCCATAACCAAACCAACAATCAAAACGATGCGGTTGGTTTTCTTTAAATAACGATCCGATGCGCTTAAAAGTTCTTTTTTCATTGCGTCCGCACAACAATACAGTTAAGACCACGGCGACTTAATTGCCCACAAATCTTATCGCCAACTTTAATATCACTGATGGGCCCGACCCGAAGACGGAATAAATCCTGTTCCCCGCTTTCTGCCGAAGTATCAACCGAGAAATACGGCTGATAACTGCCGATTAAGTCTCGATTACGGCGAGAAATGGTATTCCAAGAATCTTCCAACTTAGAAATCTCTTTATCCGAACCAAGTTCTATGGCTATTTTTTCCTGTCCGGCAGGTGCGGCGGCAAAATATCCAAGACGCTGACCGTCTTTGGCCATAGAGGAAAGAGTGCTGCGAATGTCGGCTTTAGCACGGCTGTCCGCTACTCCCGTCGGAAGGGGACGCATACCGGCAGGTACGCTGTTAACACTGCCAGACTTGCCGTTGTTGCCAAGCCAAGCGGAAAAACTTTCTTCAATTACCATGTCTTCCGGCATTGCTTGTCCCGCAGCTTGCTTTGCGGCGGCATTCTGTGAACCGGGCATCTTTGTGGCATTAGGTCCGATAGGTGCTTGAACGTCCCAATGCTTTTCATTATAGGTGCTGTAATCTATGTAATCCAAGCCAAAAGCAGGATCTTTGCGCAGTTTAAGACATACTATTTTTTGTCCGTTTCTTAAAACCATGTCTCCGACTGCTTCAACAATAATTAAACGGCCGTTAGGACCGCGGGTACGAAAGCCAACTGGAACTTCACTATCCTGCACTATCAGATTGACAATCGGCCGCTCTAACATCGCCAAGGCTTTGGGGCCAAAATCTATGTAAGTAAAAATCTCATCGTGCCAGACTCTTTCCGGCGCAATGTCAATATCGTTCGGGTTAGGAAGATATACTTCTATATCGAAGCGAAACTTCTCGGGATTCGTAGGAATCCCCTCCAACCAGTTCTTAGGTGCATTACTTGCTACGTTTAAAGCCGCCGAGGGATTCAGCGAATTACCCGGAATGGCGGGGTTCATTCCGCTGCCGCGCATACCGCTTACCCAACCGGGGGTGTTACTGCTGACACCGCCGGTAACTCCGCTGCCGGAAGGAGCATTCGGAACAATAACATCAACAACTGCGTTGGTTATTCTGTCCGTATTGTATCCTTCGCTGCGAAGATAGAAGGCATAACGATTGCCGGAACGACCGAAAACGATAAGGTTGGAATCAACGCCAATCATACCCGGCTGCGTAAACAGCAATAACGAATTAGGAGAAGGAAACTCTCCGACAAAGGAAGAAGTATCGCCTATCCAAATGGAATCAATTACTTCCCAAGCAGGAAAATTGATAAGCGTTGCCATGCTTTCCCGCAAACGAACCGGAAGAACTTTTTCCGGAGCCCAGCTGTAACGGGAATATCCCGGACTGGTTTGACCTTCGCCCATGTTTTTCATCGGCTCTGACCATGCTTTTTGAAGCATTCCACGAGAAGTCATGAAGTTTACGTCCAACGGAGGATAGCTTCCGCTTGACTGTTCTATCATGCTGTCAATTTTATCCATTGTAGTCGGGTCAATTGATCCGCTAGACTGAGCAAGCGCAGCCCCACTCATAAAGCCAAGAACTGCTGTTATATAAAGTATCTTTTTCATTTCACATCCACGTAAAACGGCACCACACTAAAAACCTAGTTACTACTCGGTTTGATAGAATATTCTCGCACAGTAAATCCTAACGGATTCTTAAGACGCAAAGAATACTTTACCCTTGAGTTCAAAAAATAATCAACCCGCAACAAAATAGTCCACCGAGATACTGTCGGAGCCTCGGCTTCCGGCACCATATCTCTGGTTTCTATTTCCGCCTGCCAAACATCTTTTGACAGCTTGTTTACCGAAAATATTTCTATTTCCCGTGTTAAACCCTTGGTGCGTATCTGCTCCAAAGCTTCGGCGCCGGTCTTAGAATAAAAATCCGTGTAAACAATATCGGAAGACATCCATTTAACCGGACCTTCCGGCCCCCAACGGGTAGTCATATCTTCCAAATCCGAAGTCATTGTATTCCGTTGAGTAACATATTGACGAATCAAAGATTCCGTAATTAAGTCCTTATCCGGAATATTGGTAATCGGCTCGATATTGATTATTTGTTCATTTTTGTTTTGAAAGGTAAGCATAAAAGGTTCAACCCGACTTAGGGGTATCATGTTCTTTATGGCTAAGATTAAAACAATATTAGCACAAAGGCTGACAACAAAAACAACCGTAAAAGCACGCGCCGTCCACAAATAACGGCGCTCTCTGAGGTTTTCGGTATCAGAAATCTCTAAAGCCTTGACATCAAGGCCATGATTAGGGGCTTCCTCTTTATTTATTTCCTCTTCCGGTTTAATTCCAGCCATACGCAACCTTCTTTAATTTAAGAAATCATCCACTCAGGCAATCCCGGTTTAGTTTCAATCTTTAAGCACGCACACGGAGAACGCTTCAGCTCGGAAGGATCTTTTCCGATACTCCGAGGCTGCGGCTGATATTCCGAAGCGCACGAAACCGCCAAAAAACTAAGGCCGATTAAGCCAGATATGACTAAAAACTTCTTGGTTTTTCCTTGTTTTTGCATCTCTACTTTCCCCACAAGTTATACTCTACTGACATACTTAGCATTTATTTGTAGTCATTTATAACATTATTGTCCATAGTTTGAATAGTTTTTTTATAATTATTTTACTATCTTTGGTGCCAAATTATATTCCGTAACTACAAAACCTAGCGGATTAATAAGCGATGAAGATATAAGTTCTCTGCTTTTATAATTGCGAGCGCGCAAAGATGCATTCCACCGTTGGCGAGTTTCTTTTCCCGTAAAGCGAGAATAAGTAATAATGTCAAAATCTATGTTCCAAAGATTGCTGGCAGGCTTTTTAAAATCAATTATTTCTATCTCTGCCGGCTGTTCTCTGCCACTGCCGACATCAGCAATTTTAGCTTTAAACGCATCTCGGTTCTTATAAAACTTGCGATAAACATCCGGCGAGGAAAGACGGTTCAAAATACCCCCCTGCCCCCAACGAAACTCCATAACCTTCTTGTCCGGAATAACCGTATGGCGCATTTTTAAATAATACTTCACCATAACATCGTTTAACACGCTTATCCCGTTCATATCTTCGGCAACCGGTTCGATGTCAACCATTTCCCCCGAACGGCTTTGCTTGGAAACAAGCACTGAATCAACCCGCATTTGTTCGGAAAGCTGCATCAACGCCAAAGAAAGAATGACGTTGCCTACTAACATCAGAAAACATACGATATAAGATATTCTCATCACCAAGATAATTTGGAAATGACGGTAATCCGCAGAAGAATAGGTTATCTTCCGATTATCGCTAGGATATTTCTGCATATACGGTTGTTCGGTCATAGTATGCGAAGCCTGTTAAGGTTAATTTTTTTCATTCTACCTTATCAAAGACGAAAAAAAAACTCCTAAAAAGCATATTAGGAGTTTTTTTCCTTATATTTTAATTACCGCCTTGGAGGATATCCTGCCGAAGTTTTAAAAGACAGGTACCGGAATCAAAGCTGTTTAAAGTAGCGGCGGCTTTCATTTCTTCTTCAGAAATGATTTTTTTGCGCAGATTGCACAAATTATCCGCTTCTTTAAGTCTTTCGGTTCTTTCCATATCGACTTTCTGAGCAGCCGAACCTTTCATTACATCGGAAAGGCTTAAACCTCTGGTATGCTCAAGCTTTTCAAAACGGTAATCAGAGCTTTTCAAATGCTCTAGCTTGTTACAACTTTCTTCAATCTTATAGAAATCCGTTTCCGTGCTGTTCAAGCTTCTGCTGCCCCAATTTTTGCCGCCAAAGTAATAAAGAGTTTCATATACTTTGCCTAAGCGATAAAGCAAGGATTCTTCCTGTTTTTCACTGGAAGGAATATTAATAGAGGCTGAATTGCCGCCACCTTCTTTCTTTGCCGCTTCAATAATGGCTTCGGATACTTCGTCAGCTATATTTCTGGCTTGCGTATAGTAGAAAGCCTGTCTTTGGGTAATATCTTGATTAAGGCGTCTTAATCCAGCGTCATCACCAAGACTTACATCAGAAGATTTCCATACCGGAGGTTCTTTTTCGTCAACCGTATAGAACTTATCTTCCAATGTCCGCTTTCTGACCGTTGACAAGCCATCGTTAAACTTTTTATTCAACTTCGGATTTTCATAGTTAACGATTTTGGTGTAATTGTCATTTGCCCTGTTCAAATCGTCATAAATATCCATAAAAAGATGAATACGGTTTTGATGCATCGGGAAATACTGATAGGCAGAAACATCTGCAAGTTCTCCACCGGCCTTGGTTAAATCAACCGTGGTAAAGTTGCCTTTTTGATAAATCTGACCGATATAAGTCGGAGAACCGGTTGGATTATACGGCTCTTTCCACGGCTGAGGTATAGCTGTGTAATATTGGAGAGTATTTTCCTTCAAAGGATTTTTACCGCCGGATACACTGTCAAGTTCATAATAGCCGGCGTATTCTCCGCCAACTACCGGAGCGTCCATATATATTGCTTCGGCAACACTTGAATGCCCACGAATACCGTTCCAAATAAGAGGTTTGGGCGGTAACGGAGGTTGCGGATGCGTTCCGATACACGGGCTGTCCGAACAAGAAGTATGAATGCCTGAAGTACAGCAGTAAGAACGGTAACTGTGGCAACAGGTTTCACCGTCTTCTCCGCAAGTATGATTACAACAAACATCATATTCGTGAGACTCAACATCTATTCTATCAAGCTCTTTGCCGTATTCATTATGGGCTTGGTAAAAATCACCGCCTAATAACTTGGAATACGTATCTGCCGAAACATTTTGTCCGGGAGGCAAATGAGAATAATAGTCATTCTTACGCTTATTGTCGGTATAACCTCCGCTGACCGGATCGGCAGGAATGTTACACTTAATATAATGTGACTTAATGTATGCATAGTGTGGAGAATACAATTCAATTTGATAGCGGGTCTGTTGATCCTTCCACGTATTACGAGTATTAAGAGGCGGAACGCCGAAGGAATGATTGTGGTAGATATCCATCAACAACTGATAGCCGACTTTCCAGCGTTCTTTGTTATATTCCCGCATACGATATTTATAATCTGTCCCCGGTTGTTCCGGATATCGTTTATCCCATTCTTTGGAAGTTTTCGGAATCTGCGGCATATCATTAGGTATCTGATCCGTAGTCGGGTTATAAAGAGCTTTTACTCTATCCAACGAAGTGGTTTCTCGATAAATACCCCACCATTTAGCATTTTCCGGATCAGCTTTATAGGAAGCGGCAAGATTTTTATAATTACCCAAAATCTGCGGCACAATTTCTTTTTCCCATTTCTGACCGCCGTTTGAAGGGAATAAAGCACCTATCATCTGTTGGTTACAGCTGTATGCCATATTATAAAGCTGGGTATAACTTTCTTTAATTCTTTGTGCCTTCCGGATATTATTCTGATATTCGGCTCTTTTTTCCAACATATCAACACGGCGATTGTGTTCTTCAATCAGATAGTCAACCGCTCTTTCGGCTTCTGCCAAACGTGGAGAAAGCTCTACTTCCGGAACGCTTTTGCGAGTTACAATATTGCCGGATTTACTCTTGTCGGTTTGACTGTATCCTGCCTCATAAAGAGTCCCGTTACTCGAAATGTCCTTTGCCTCTGACGTTACTGCATATAATCCGCCGGTAACGAAGGCTCCCATGATAAAAATCTTTAATATACGGCTGTCTATCATGATATTTCTCCACGACTTCTATTTATTTTCTTCGGCTTTTTTGCGTTCTTCTTCCGCTCTGCGGGCATCAAGAATCTTCTGATTATGCAGAGCTTTGCCTATCGGGCCGATTAACTTATCACTGTCCAAAGCTTTTTCGCCGCTTTGAGCCGGAAGACCGCTGTTAACCATTGTGGCGACCAAGAACTTAAGCTTAGCGGCTAAAACCTGCTGATAAACCGAAAGAAGCTGGCTGAACGTATGGCGGGCAATAAAGTTAGACTTTATCGTGCCGTTCAAGTCCATATCTTTACCGATGAAGCTTTCATCTTTGCCTTTAAATCTTTGCTCGACCGGGTCATAGGTAAAATCGCCAACCAAAGTACTCATCAAATTAGGCTCTTTCTTTTCAAAACCATCTTCGGCATTCGGATAGCCAAGAATGTCTAAGACCTCTGCCATACGGATTTCTACATAGCTGACGGTATCCAAAGCTTCGATTATACTTTCCTGAAGATAAGATGTCCGCCGTTTACGCATAATCGTATCATCGTTAACTCTGCCAAAGCCAACCCTTAAAAGAACTTTATCTTCAAACCATGCGGCAATCTCTAATGGCGTTCCTTCTCTGGTTATACCACGCTTTTCCCGAAACTCTTTCATCATGTCGAACTCTATCGGGGTGATTTCATATTCTTCCATTGCGGTATAGTCTTCCGAAGGATTGAATAAAATCTGCCGAATACCTGGGCGTTTATTAGAGTTATCTTGCGGCAAAAACCATAAAATACCACTGGGGCGGGTGTTGTCTTCTCCTGGATACTGCGTTTTACCGGCTTTTTCCATTTCTTTGATAATATCGGTCGGAAGACGGTAAGAAAGTGCAACATTCTTTAAGTTTTCCAGACTGTGATACGGTGCTGTCGGAAGATACTTCTCATCACTGACCTTATTTTTAATATTACCAAATTGGTCGCTGTCTTTAAGCTGGAAAATAGATTTATCAACATCATACAAAGCATAAGAAGCTCCGTCATGAATGGGCATGGCGTCCAAAGAATACATGATGCCGGAAGCATATGCTTCCGGAGTTACGGAACCAAGCTGAAGCGAAAAAGCCAAAGCATTACCGGCAAAGGCAACAGAAAATATAACGGCAGATGCAATACATTTCATAATCATGGCGCCACCTCATTATTTGCATCAAATAAAGGCATCAACCATTTTTTATCTTCGTTGGACAAGGTGCCTCCCCATATCTTATCGTAATCGGTATTAAGCCAGAACTTTTCATTATGAGATAAAGTTTGAAGCATAACTTCCATTTCCAACTGGGAAGCCGTAAGCATAATCAAAGAAGCTATTTCCAAATCAGCACGCACCCATAAAAGCGTGTTTATGGATATGGCCTGTCTGGCGTTGGTAATTGACATTATCGGCTTTTCCGCAGCATTTGAAGCAGAGCTTTCCGCAATCTTTCCTCCGTCTGCGCTTTCCGTATTTTGTCCTAAAACTCCCCATAAACTATTCAAAAGATCGCCGACAAACTTATTCGCTCCGCTCCAAACTTCGTTGGCAACTGCCCAAGGATTCAAACCGCCGTCATCTGATTTGACAATGATTTTATCCCCATATAAATACCGATCGATACCGTCCGCATTGCTTCGCTCGGCAAGATAGGTGCGAACATACATTCCGAAAAGATAGTTTCTTAACGCCGCATCTTTGACCATGTAAAGACGGTATAAATCTATGGTTGCTTTACGCTCCGGCGTTACTTTTAAACGTTCGTCTTCCTTAACATGAATAAAAAAGTTTTTCTTATACCTTGGAGCGACATCAAAGACTTCCGCAACTTCATAGCGGTTAGCATCTGCCTTTATAAGTTCCGGTACCGGACGCTTTAAAACACTTTGATAAAGGCTGACAAGTTTTTCTTTGGTAACTTTTGGCTCTTCTTCCTTTTTGTTGCCGTAATAATCTACATTTTCCGGCAACTTCGCAGCCATGGCTTGAAGTTCACGGTTCAGTTCTTCCAGTTTTTCTAAGCCTGCGGTCTGGAGTTCTTCAATCTGGCGGCTGAACGGTGTGTTGGTATTCTGGCTTTCATAAAAAAGCCTAAAGTTCTGGTTTTCTTTAATGTCCAAAAGCTTGCGGTTGCGGGTTTGGAAGTACATCTGAGCCCGCATAATCGTATCAAAATCTTTTAAGGTTTCGATTAAGCGGTCTTTTTCATAAGTAATATAGGTATCACCCAAAGAACTACGGAGTTTTCGGCTGTCAGACACCTGTTGCATAAGGCTTTTTTGGATATCTAATTCGTGTTGTTGAATCTCTCTTTCAACTTCAACCAATTCCATATCAGGAATGGCGGAATCTAATTCTTTATAGGTAAGGTGGTTTACCAAAAAGCCAAAAGCCGATGCGGAAGACACTGCACCAAAAAAGGCACAGAAGCCAACCAACATCGCCCCACAAATACGTTTATATAGGCGAAAATTATTCAAAACAGCAATTGAAGTATGTTTTATCATTACTTTTCGTCCTTGTTTGTTTTAAGCACCCCATCAACACCTTGAACTGCGCCAATCTTGGTGGTAGCTCCAATCTCGCTGATTACGCCCTGTATCGCATTTATCTGTCCAAGCTGATAAATAATCTGCGAATTCATGGCGATAATCAGATGAATGTCTTCACGAATGTTTTTGGGATTCATATCTTTGATTAAATCATTCATTGCCTTAGGAACGGTTTCATCAAAAATCTCGGCACTGCGACGGGCAACAACCGCAATCCCGTATCCTTGCGCCAAGGCATTGTGCATGGCTACTTCAAAGTGAAGCTCAGAGGTATTTAAAGATTTTGTGTTCTTATAGTTGCTGGTCATGTTTTCTTCCACCCATTTTTGGAAGTCAGCTTCGGTACCGGGTGTAACAGCTTTCATTTCTCCGTCAGGGAACATTTTTTCTTCACCATTTTCGGGATCGGCAAAAAGGTATTCCAAAACGTTAAGCTCTGCCAAAGAGTTAAAAATTATCGGCTTATAGTTCGTTTCAACAATATCTTTACAAGCTTCGTTTTCGCCCAAAATACAGGTGATATGTTCAGTGGCTATGGTATCGCCCATACTCCCATAAGGACCAAGGATTTTATTTACTTCTTGTATCTGGGCGGCGTAATTAAGAAGGTCGGAATCTTTATCTTTTGGGTCTTTTAAAAGCCAATCTTTTTCCAAATCGGTTTTATAGTCGCTCATAAGAGTTTTTAAATCCGGCGAACCATTACGAACATAGTCAAGATACTGAGCCATTTCTTCGTTTTTCATCATCTGGCGCCGGACAATATTATAAATATCCACAACCGAATTGGCTGAGGCATCAAACGGCAAGGCGGCAAAAAGGCCTAAAAATAATAAGAATATCCGGAAATGTATCATGTATCCTCCTTCGGGAGCTTAGAACGAAAGCCCTAAAAGAGCATTAGCGGCGATAATTTCCAGCTCGGAAGCCGCAGCTGCGGTTAAAGTACCAAGCTGACCAACAATCTCTGCCATCGCCGCATTTTCGATTGCCAAATCGTTGCGGATACTGGTGCTGTTAGCTGAACTGGTACGCAATTGCTTTAAAAAATCTGCCGTTCCCGCCGCCTTCATACGCGCCGCATACGCTATCGAATAGCCTTCGATAACGGCACGGCGACCTAAGATAAGCTGACGGTTACGAACTCGGTTGTATTCGGCAAGCGAAAGCTCTTTTTGCTTTACCGGATCAACCAAGATATCATCAGACAAAACCGCTTCTATCGCCAAAGGCGTGGTAAGAAATGTCGGGTTTACGTGGGTAAGCCCCATCTTATGCACAACCTGAGGCGTTATCAAATCCTTCGGATATTTAATACCGGTGAATAAAAGGCTGTCCGGAACAGCTAAGTCCGGATCGCCTACGGTATTCATTAAACGATTTATGTATGTGGTTACACTTTGAGTTTCAGTCAATAACTCATTAACCAGACGGTTCTTTTCCGCCATGGTCGCATTAAGCTGAACGTCAACAACCGGAACTTGGGCAAATGAAGATGAAGAAAAAAGGAATCCTATGCCCAAAAGAGAATAACAAAGCGCTTTGCATTTTAAAATACGCATGACAACCTCCGCGCCAGACAAGCATCTATATATACTTAATTATATAGTTTACTACAAAACAGAGGTTAACAAAACACTTTTAATGTGTATTTTTTGTTACGCAACTTCCAAATACTTGTTAACGAAGGCTTCCGGACCGAATTCCCGCATCAACTGTTCTGCCAAAAGAACGTGTTTACGACCAGAAGAATAAAGCTTTAAGAATGGTCCTAAACCGCTTAAATCAACGTCAAGAATAACAGATTCACCAATTGCCGGACGAGATACCAAAATAGCATACTTTAATTCTCGGAACTCACGGCCGAAAACAAACTCTTTCTCTCTGGGAGTCAGGCGCCAGTTATCATAGTCTTCTTCCATACCTTGAGGATTGCGGAAGAACATGATTGTTTGACACTGACCACGAACAACTTCGCCAAGACCCAAAGAGTCAATAATGTTAGGCTGTTGGAATGCACAAAGATATGCTTGGCGTTTTTTACGACCTTCCTGCAAACCGACAATAAAGCTGTCCCTAAACATCGGGTGCTTAAGCATAGGTGCAGTTTCGTCAATCATTATCAAGCTTGGTTCGCCGGTACGACCGGTAAGCTCGTGAATACGGTGCATAATGTAACTGATAACTGCCGGCGCCAAAGTTTCGTCTTCAAAGATATGGGTGAAGTCAAAAGCCATAAACTTCGCCGTTAAATCCAGATTATCATTAGTGGAGTTAAAGATAAGACCATACTGTTGGTCATTAACCCAACGGAAAAGCTCTCTGCGCATTGCTCCGGTCGGGGAGAAACAGCTTTTATGCAGGTTCTTTAAAGTTCTTTCCTCCGGACGCAGATAATCAAATGCCGTGGTAACCGCGCGGCCGATTTCTTTTTCCGACTGCGCATCGTCAACCATGGTGATAGCTTTCAACCAACGCCGCAAGAATGCTCTATTTTCCGGAGTATCAACCGTGGAAAAAGGATTCAAAGAAGTGGCGTCTTTATCGCCGTCAAAGTTAATGTAAGCTCCGCCTATGGCTTTACAGAAAACTTCCACACCACGGTGGCGGTCAAAAAAGTAAACGTGCAAATCACGGTGACGCATGGCTTGTCCCGCCAAGAATGCAAGCAAGGTAGTTTTACCCTGTCCGGTAGGACCGATAATAACACAGTGAGCAACTGCGTTTGCCGCCGCCGTAACATGGAACTGCCAGTTATAAGCCGTGCCGCCATAAGTACGGAAAATGGTAATTGCTCCATCGCCCCAGTCGCTTTTCGCATTTCCTTCCGCCGTCTTTTCAAATGAAAGAGCCGAAGCAACAACCCGTGACAAATAACGATATGGACGAGGATAAGAATCATAGCCGGGGAACTGCGCAAAGAATGATGCTTCCGAAACCCAACCTTCACGAACCGGTGTAACACTGTAAAGACGGCAAATCCTTTCCACTTCCGACTGACCAAAGGCGATTTCTTCGTCCGTGTCGCCGTAAATAAATATCGTCATTGCATACATACACAGCGTTTGATAATTGGCATCGGAACTATCCAAACTTTCCAAAGCTTCCGTATATTGCTCGATAGTCGAAGGCGAAAAACTGGTAACTCTTGCCATACGTCTTTGCTGCATCAAAAGACCAACCGCTTTGGTTTTGGGAATGGAATAAAAATTATGCAGCAGGTTCAATTCAACGTCTACGGACAACAAGTCGGCAATCATCTGTTCGTCCATATAGTCTCCCGAAGAACGGATACCCATAACAATACATTTCTTATAACGGTCGCCGGCAATAAAGTTAATTACCCCTCTTTCACCGGTAAAATGGATATAGTCCGTGGTCAAAAGAGAGTTTAAGTCATCGCCTTCGGTTTTGCCGATTTTGGGAACCGGACGGGTTAAAGGACTGCATAGGCGAGCAAAAAGCTTAAACGGACTCATGTTAGACGGGCTTTCTTTCGTCTCGTACATCAATGATACTTCATAGGTATCAAGAGTTGCCGTAAGGGCTTGCTCTGCTTGATCCAAATCACGCAAAGCGTCCTTATAATCCTTGATAGAAAGAATGATATAATGGTCGTTGCGGAAAACTCGGCTGAGGTTTTCTGCCCACTGAACGGCAATACGGCGCAAAACCTCATTTTCATGGTTCGCCTGTTCGGTCAACGGAACCATTTCTCGCAAAGTTACCACTCGGCAAGTTACGTTCAATTCACTTACGGAATCAACCCAACGCTGACGAGCTTCAAGTAATAATTCCCGCTGACGTGGAAGCGTAAACGCCGTATCCGCACCCTTGACATTATAAACCCGAACCAAAGTACCGTCTTTACACTTTATGGTACACCCGTCTTCCATAAGACGGTCAAAAGGCATAAAGTCCGATACCCGAGATTCCTTCGGTTTCGGCAAAAGCTTTTCACCTATTTTGCTGATGCTTAAAATGGCAAAAGCAGCGGCGGCAACAATACCGGTTATGGCAATCACCGTCTGAGAAGTGGAAATACCATAGGCAAAAATCTCAAAGAAATTAAAAGAATCAGGGGGCAAGTTTCGTTCCTTTACTCTTATACATGTTGTGCGATCCTCCCGCAAACTTACCGTAAGATTCTAGCAATGTCGAGAGGTGAGGCTCTTTCATTCCGTAAACAACCAATATTATGTGCATGCCGACCATAGAAGGAATAAACCATAATGGAGACATTTCAAAAACACCAAGGGCGATAAACATAAACGGAAGCTGTATCCCAAAATTGGCAACTGCCGGTAAGAACGGCGCCCACAAAAGCTGGGGAGGGGAAGCTACTGCTTTTAAAATCGGCTCTCTCATCGGGATAAATCCTTTGTCCGGCAAGTTTAAAAACTCTATTTAGTTATATTATTACCTATAATATGAAAAATCCACAAAAAAAGCACTGCCGTTAATCAAAACGGCAGCACTTAATTTTTGCAACAGTACGATGCTACTATTCAGTAAGCGTATCGTTAAATCCGCCGCCGTTGTAGTTGGAAGAAATGTTCTCACCGGCGAAGTAAGTAACAATCGCACCGGCAACCGCAACTACGACCAAACCAAGGGCCAAAGCTGCGAACCACTTCCACAACGGACGACCGAAAATGGAGGCAACCGCCAAACCGACCAAGCCGAAACCGCCCATAACGAAAACAACGGTACGGATTTCACGGAAAAGCGAGAAGCCTTTGTTAATAACAATTCCAAAAACAGAGTTTGCTTCATCAGCAAATGCCGTAGTCGATACTAAGACCAAAAATGCAGCCATAAGACCGACTTTAAGAAACTTTGTTAACATCTATATTCTCCTTACTATAACAAACTTGTAATGGCGAACTTCACCATTACTCATATTTATAGAATAAGGGAGTTAATTAATTTCCGCCACGTTTTTTATGCGCCTTAACCGATGCGAAAAAATCTAGTCTTTCTGCCCGTTTTTTAACTTTTTGAAAAATTGTAAAAAAACTTTAACATCTAAAGAAGAAAACTTTTTGCCGAAAAAGGCACTTTTTTGAAATATTTCTGTAACATTCAAGGGAAAAACACGTTCTAAGCGCCTAAATGCAAAAAAGTTGTGCATAAAAGTAAAAAAACTCTTTACATTTTTGGCTACTTCATCTTGTATATAAAAAGCGTGAAGTCGCATATTGTAGTATACAACCTCCTATATAGTATAATGTGATGATTTCAAGCATATAATTTGTATACAAAGTGGGCTTAAGTCGAAAAGAAAAGGTAGTTCAGCAAATGGGCGTACGGTCAAAAGACAAGAAATCAGGCGGAACGGAACAATTATATATCCGGACAAAGTTGTCAGTATCTTCGCTGTTTGGAGCTGCGGTTGCGGTGTTTTTAACCACGGCCGGAACAGCCGGGGCAGCTACGTTAAATGCGAATGCCGGAGTGGGATTGCAGGAAGATGCTGTAAACAAAGCTCCCACTCACCTTTTTGAGGCTAAAGAAAAGCCTTTGGTAACTTCGGCGTTCGAGCCTATGGATACCGACAAACGGGCAAAAAACAAAAATAAGAATAAAAAAATCTCAGAAGTAAAGTCTTTAAAGCCAACTTTGGTAGCGGCAGGAATGCCGATTAGTCAGGGTCGGCTCAGCTATACACAGAAAAAAGCCAAAATCGAAAAAGCGAACATCAAAACGATTGTTCGGCGCAATGAAGAAGAAAAAATCATCACTTCTTGGCTTAACGAAGACGCACTTCGTAAGCAAGTAAGCTATACGCCGAAAAAAGAGGCCGTTGTTACGAAAACGACTTGGAAAAGTTCTGCAACCGATGATTTTTCCGTAGATTTGATTAAAAAGGCAGAGCCTGCTTCCATTATCGACAAAACGACACCGGAAGCGTTGTCGGCATCGGTAAAAGGTACGGTAAAAACCGAAGAAGCTCCAAAGGTAACCGTTGTGTATAATCCGGAACCAAAAGCGGCTCCCGTTTATACGCAAGCTCCGGTTCAAGCTCCCGTAACGCTTGCGAAAGCGGAAGTTGAGCCGGTTGCGGCTCCGGCTCCGGTTGTTCGGCAAGCTCCTGCGGCTCCGGTTTATCAGCAAGTGAAGTCAAATCCTTGGCAAACAGCAGAAATCAATGTTGCTCCGGTAGGAGAGCCGAAAGTTAGAAATACTCTTCCGGTTGCCAAGCCTGTGGTTAAAAAAACGGCACAAGAATATGCGGAACTTAAACCGATAGCGACAACTCCGGTGCAAAGCGACTATGAAGTATCCGCTCAGGACTTTGTGCGTACTTTCGCTCCGATGTATGCGAACGGCGCAAGCTATGAAGAGGCTTGGGAAAATCGGCAGGAAGCTGCTTTGTGGACAGTGCCGAAAAATCATCAGGAAACAAGCGCAGCAGAAGCCAATCAACTTGTCGTCGAAAAGCCAACTCAGAAAGCTCAGCCTGCTCAGGCAAATAACATTAATAAGCATAAATGGATTTCTATCGGCTCCAATGTTGTTGCCCGTCCGTTGCCGGTTGTAGCTTCGGCAAAAGCGGCAGACCCGAAAGTGGAAGAGTTCTTGGGTAATGCCCAAGACAATAATGCTCCGTCTTGGTTGCCTACAGAGAATGCAGGCTTCTCCGGAGTTACCAATGTTGACGAGAAAACAAATCAACAGAAGAAAGCTATGCTGATGCCTTTGGCGCCGTTGGATTCATCTCCGGTAATCCAAGAAACCGCCGAAGTCGAGCCATTCTTTGCTTCGGCAGATGCGTCTGCACCTTCGGTCACTCCGGCAAATCGCAGCATTATTGATAGAGTTAAAGGCTTGTTCTCTGCGGATAGCTCGGAAACCTCAGCACAAGCTGAACAGAATTATTCCGGTTCTTTATCATCTCTGTTTGCTAATCAAGCGGCAGAGGCTGAATCTGAAATGCCTGTCTTGAAAAAATATGCGAAGAAACGTCAAGAAAGCGCACCTATGCCTTCGGAAATCAAAATTACTTTCCCGAAGGGTTCGGCTGATGTCTCTGCAGCTACCGTTAAATGGTTAAAAGCATTCTCGGCAAAAGCGGCAAAAGATTCTCGTATGGTAATCGAAATTAAAATGAGCAATGTCGGCTTGGATATGCAAGGTCGCCGCTTTGCCATTATCCGCAATATCCTGACGAGCAATAACGTGCCGGCAGACAGAATTAATCCGGTTCTGACAACCAGAAATCCGGATACGGTTATCCTGAAAACTTCCGTCATGCCTCAGGAAGACGGAAATATTCCGGTCATAGACGCTATGGGAGGTTCGTATCTTGACGCAACCCCTCAGAAGTGATTCTATGAAAAAATATTACAAAGCTATTTTGTCTGTCGGGCAAAAATAGCTTATAAAAAAGAGCAGTATTCCCGCCTGCTCTCCCTTAGTTTAAGGGCTTGGGAATGGTAAAATGTCTTGATGCTGTGCAAAAAGACGCATTTGTTCGGAGAGTCTGATGATTGACTTGGAGAAACATAAAGTTTTATTCGTATCAACCTTGGCGCTTGGTTCCTTGAGTTTGTCGGCTTGTTCTTGCCTTTGGTCAGGAACAAACGGCGGTTATGATGAAACCGTTATTGTCGATGAAAATATACAGGACGGCCCTGTTTTAGCCCCTATGGAATATAAAGCTCCGGCTCAGGCTTATAATGCTCCGACAGGCGGTGGGGTTTGGGTGGAAAGAACCAACTATAATGCGCTTGCGGAAACTTACGGTCACTCTTCGGAAGATATTGCCAGCACTATACCGGTTACCGATGAAGGAATACGCTATGTTTCCATGTATGACCAAGACTGCGAAGATGAGTTCCGGTCGGCAGGAAGCACAAAAGTTTCCGCAAACGGTGCCGGAAACACAGATGGCTATGACGGAAACGGAACATCAGCATCCGGAAACGGAATGGGTATCCAAGACGAAAATACAATAGATTTACAAGGCGCAGAAGTCGGTGAAATTGATGCCGAACAGCCGATTGAAGACTGGATGGCTCCGGAAGGAACTTCTTTGCGCTCTCTGTTAATGGACTGGAGCGATAGAACCGGTTGGAAAGTTATTTGGAAAAGCGATCGGGAATATGTTTTGGAAGCCGGCGCAATGTTCAGAGGTCGCTATATGGACGTAACATCGGCTTTGGTGCGCACCTTTGCCAGAGCAAGACCTGCTCCGATAGCAACCTTCTATAAAGGTAATAAAGTGTTGGTTGTAACCACATTGGAGGACGAGAATGCGGATTAATTTTAAGCATTGTTCTTTAATCGTTGCGGGAACGGCTTTAACTTTTGTTTTGGCTTCTTGTTCTTTGGCTTCCTTGACCCAAGAGACAGAAAACAAAATTAAAGAAACAAGCATTGTTACCGATAACGTTATGGCAAAATCTCCGATGCCGGAGACGCCTATTCCGGTTGATACGGTTAGAACCAAAGAAGAAATATGGCTTGGTAATACCAGTGCAAAAATGGCGGAAGGCGATGCTTTGCCGGCTCGCTTTGAAACCGACAACGCTGTTACCTTGGTCGGCAACCGAGAAGTTACACTGTTTGAAATTGCCGAAAGAGTTACCTCTTTAACCGGTTTACAGGTCAGAATTGACGACTTGCTTTTGGAAAGATTGGGCGGCGGCGGTTCGTCCGGCAGCGGGGATCCTGCGGCGGCTTCGACCCCGACAGAAATGGTTTCCAAAGCTACGATTTCTTATTCCGGTAAATTAAGCGGATTGTTAGATCAGGTATCTAGCCGCTTTGCTATTTGGTGGCGTTATAAAAACGGGGTTATTACTTTCTATGAAATGGAAACCCGTATTTTTACCGTTTATGCTCTGCCGACCAGCTCGACATTAAGCGCAGAAGTAGGAAATGACGATTCATCAGGCGAAGAAGGTTCTTCTTCAAGCGGAAGCGCAACGTCAAAGATGACTTCCGAAGTCGAAATGCAGATGTGGGAACAAATCGAAGAAACGGTTAAAAGCTTAATTCCTTCCACTTCAAAGATGTCAATATCATCTTCCAGTGGTACGATAACCGTAACTGCTCCGCCTGACAGCTTGCGTAAAGTTTCCCATTATATTCGGGAAATTAACGAAAAGCTTTCTCGGCAAGTTGCCATTACGGTTAAAGTTTTGCAGGTTTCTCTTAACAAAGACCATTCTTATGGACTGGATTTGAATGCGGCATTTAAATCTTTGACAGATTCCGACTTCCAGTTCACTTTGGCCGGACCGACTATTGCTCCTCCGACAGGGGCAGGAAGCATGACCGTTGGTATCTTTGGTTCAAACAATAAGTTTGGTGGTACGAATGCAATTATCAATGCATTGTCTAGCCAAGGTGATACTTCGGTAGTTACGACTGCCACCGTGACCACGATGAACAACAAAGTTGCGCCGGTGCAAATTGCCCAAAACCGTAACTATGTTTCCGGTGTGTCTTCGACTAAATACGAAGGTGATACCAATCCGACTTATTCTATTGAAACCTCTAGCTTAAATCTTGGTTTCAATATGGATATTCTGCCCAGAATATTGGATCACGGACGCCTTTTAATGCTGTTTAACATGACATTAAACACTCTGTTAGAAATGGAAGAGTTCGTAACTCAGGATAACACGGTTATGTTACCGACAACGGAAACTCGCGGTTTTTCACAGGAAATTGTCTTAAAGTCCGGTTCAACCCTTATTCTTACCGGATTTGAACAGGCAACAACGTCTATCAAAAAAAGCGGAATTGGTTCGGCTGATAATATGTTCTTCGGCGGAAACAGAAGCTCTGAAGACGGACGGACGGTTTTGGTTATTCTGTTAACTCCGGAAGTTTTGGTTTCTCCATTGTCTCCGGAAACTCGGGTCAACGATTTGTGATGGTTTAAATGGCTTTAGATGATGAAGAGTTTGCAGAAGATCCACTAGGAGTTCCAGATGCGCCGCTCGAAGACATAGGACCGGCAGAGGACGAAACCCCTTGGGGAGCAACAATGACCGTAGGAAATACGGTCTATGCCGCCAGTATATTCTGGCAGCCGTTGCAAGACCCTGACAATCCTTTGCCTGAAGTTCGGGAAACAGCGGAAAACGTCTTAGATAATTCTGATTTATATGTCGTAAGGCCTTCGGGAATGCCTCAGTACGGTTTGGGTATTTCCAGTGAAGGACATCGTTCGGGAATGCCGGTCGCCGCTTTGGGACTGGTTGATGCTTTTTCCGATGTAGCATCTTCGGTTTCGGTATTTAAAGTTCCCGAAGGTTGGTGGTTCATCGCCGTCCGTAATGACTTAATCCTTTCGGAAGAAGATATGCTCTTCCAACGGGAGGAAGATGCCAAAAGAAATTTTATTTCCATGATGGCTGTTCCCGACTGGGGAAGAAAAGTTGCTCCGTCAGAATGGGGAATTGACGGAACCGAAGAAATGGATATTGGGGACGTTTTATCCCGTGGCGCAAAGGTAAAACTGCAAAAGCTGAAAACCGAATTCAGTCTGAAAAATATAATTTATATTGCGGCGATTGCGCTTGCCTTGATTGGCCTTGGCTATTACATAATTTCCAATTACTTCGGCGGGGAAGAAGTTATAAAGGAAGTTATTGCTCCGCCACCAATCATTAAACAGATTATTGAAAAACCAAAAGTCAAAGTCGAAGAACCGATGCCTTGGGATTCTTTGGCGCTTTCGACGGAACTTGCCAATTCTTGTTCCGATGCCATAAAACTTTTAACCGCAAATACCGTTCCGGGCTGGAAGCTTGGAGATATAAACTGTAAAGTAAGCGGAGTGTCTACGACTTGGATGCTTGAATGGGGACGGATAGCCAATTTAAAAACTGCTTTAAAAGTTTATGACATTAAAAATCTGCATTTTTCGGTTTCCGAAGACGGAAAAACCGCTGCGGGAACTATGCCGTTTAACAATATTAAGAAAATACCTTCTCCTCCGACTTTGACGGCAAACGATGCCATGACGGAGCTGACAGATATTTTCCAAGCTTTAAATCTGGCGGTAACTTTAAGTATAACTAATGTCCAAACCGAACCTACCCAAAAGAACGCATTGCCTGTACATCTGTATTCGTTTGTAAGCTTTGCCTTTTCGTCAGAGCTTCCGCCGACAGATTGGGAGTCTTTCTTTAACTCGTTTGCTTCTTTGGAAATAACGGATATAATGTACAATCCTGAAAGTAATGTTTGGAGATATGAGGGGCGCATCTATGGTAAGAAATAATTACACAAAAACAGTTTTGGCTTCTTTTATATTTGCTTTTACGGGTATGCCATATGCAGCAGATGCCCAAGAAGCGGATTTTTCTGCTGATGCAATGTTTATGGCTCAGGAAGGATTGGGAACTTTAAACGCTAACGAAGGCGATGACCTTTTCGCACTTTTGGATAAAGCTCCGACAGCTAATGCTCAAGATGCACAAAAACCTGCTGATAAGCCGGCAACTCCGGCTCCGGCGGCAAAAGATGTAGCCATAGCAGCTCCGGCGGCAAAAGATGCGGCAGCGCCTAAGGCTCCTGAAGCAAAAGAAGTACCGCCGATGTTCCCTGATGAAGCTAAACCTGCCGCTACAGATGCTCCTAAATCTGCGGCACTGCCGGAAAAAGATGTGGCAGCTCCGGCAACGGCGGCTCCGGCTACAGCTGCTGCAAATACGGAAACGGCAACAGCAGAAAAGACAGCAGATGCCGCCAAGAACCCGGCTTCCGGTTTTGCTGATGTTGATATCTTCTCTGAAGAATTAAGTTTTCCGGAAGTTTCCGGAACGGCAACAGCTGCTCCGGCCGCAGCAACAAGCAAAACATCTCCTTCGGAACAGCTTTTGGGTACGGTTGATGCCGATATATTCCGAGAAATGGCCGCTATTGAACGAGAAAACGCTTTGCTTACTTTGCGGGCGAAAAGAGAAAAACTGATTTCCGAAATCGAAAGTGCAAAAGCTCAGCAGAGAAAGAATCAGTTGGACGAACTGGAAAGACGTGAAGAAATCACCAGAAACCGTATCAATTGGGAAATTGAACAGGAAACTGCGGCATTAGAACGGGAAAAAGAAAAAGAACGGGAAAAGCTCTTGGGTCCTACCCTTCCTAACGGCGAAACGGAAGATGACATTACAATTATTTACAAAGTGGAAGAAGTCCGTGGCGTAGATGGTTCTTTGTATGCCGTTCTTATCTATGATCAGGGAAGCAAACTGACAGTCCGAGAAGGATACGTTTTGAAAAACGGTTATACGGTATCAAAAATTAACACTACGGTGGTGGAAGTTAAAAGAGGCGAAGAAACTGCTTTGTTAGCTTTTGCCAACAAAAACGATGTTGATTCCGGTTCATCTTCAATGGGAATAAGGTAAAATCGATAGTTTATATCCCGGTTTTCCGGGTAAGGATTATATAAATGGCCGCTCCGGGAGAAGAAAACAGCAATGTGCAACAAGGAGTGGGAGGACAAGGGATTCCTCCTGCCGGTCAGTCTGCACCTTCTGTACCTCCGGCTGCTGCACCTAATCCTGCACAAGCTGCAACGGGAGCTGCTCTGGCTGCAAATAAACCACAAGCCCCGGCTGCGCCAAAAGATATGAGCGGTATGATGATGGAGCTGTTTTCAAACGGCGCCACCTGTGTTACCGCCCCGAACGGCACATTCCCGATAAAAGAAGACAGCCGTACTTTATTGGCTTTGTTTTCAACCGGACGCTTTTTGGTGTCCGAAGCTCATAAGTTTGACGGTCGTGTCCTTAGCTTTGAAGTTTTAGCCCGTAAACGACGTCTCCAAGTCGGTAAACCGGAATATGTTCCGCAATCTTATATAAACGCTATTTATGAACGTGCGACATCGGCGGTTCAATCTACTGCTCCTTTAGGGGGAAAAGACAGCGAAGACCAAATGCAGATGCAGAAGGACTTTGTTACCGTCATATCCCGAGCCGCCGCAATTAAAGTTTCCGATATTCACGTTATCGTGGCAGATAAAACTACAATTATGTTCCGTGTAAACGGCTTGATGCAGACGGAAATAGAATACAGTAAAGACTGGGGCGAATCATTTGTTCGAGCGGCATTTGCTTCTGCGGATATTTCCGATGCCAACTATTCACAAAATGAATATCAGGCAGCCCAAAAACTGGGGGCAACGCCTTTGCGAGGCTCTAAAGGAAAGCTGATGCTTCCCAAAACCGTTCTTGGTGTTCGTTTGCAATTTAACCCAATCGCTTTCGGTAGCCGTTATCTGGTTATGCGTATCTTGTACGCTGATGAAGGAAGCGATAACAGCCTATCATCTTTGGGATACAGTCAACGTGATGAAGATATTTTTTTCCGCTTGCGCTCCATTCCGACCGGAATTGTGATTGTTTCCGGACCGACGGGAAGCGGTAAAAGTACGACGTTACAAAGAAACATGATTAAACTCTTAGAGGAGAAAAACTACGAAGTTAACCTTTTGACCGTGGAAGATCCTCCGGAATATCCTATTCCCGGCGCACGCCAAATGCCGGTTACCAACGCAAATACCGAAGCTTTGAAAGATATGGAGTTTAACAAAGCTTTGGCCGCAACATTGCGTTCTGACCCTGATATTCTGATGATAGGTGAGGTTCGAACCTTATCGGCAGCCCAGCTGGCGTTTAAAGGTGCATTATCCGGACATAGTGTGTGGACAACTCTGCACGCTAACAGTGCGCCGGCAATTTTAATGCGCTTGCGAGATATGGGCATGGAAGCATTTAAACTGCAAGACCCCGGTATTATTAAGGGAATGATTGCTCAGCGCTTGTTCAGAAAGCTTTGCCCTCATTGCCGTGTGCCGGCTATTGAACAGCCAAACCACCCTGCGGTTAAACGCTTGAACAAAGCTTTTGATACCTTTGGAGTAGACCAATCTTTCCTTCGGGGTCCGGGGTGCGATTTTTGCGGGCAAAAAGGCGTTAAAGGACGTGTGGCCGTGGGTGAAATTATTATGCCTGATGCTCATTTGTTGGAATTGCTGATAAATAACGAAACGAAAAATGCAATTGATTACTGGACCAGTGAACTTGACGGGCGCACATTAAAAGAAAACGCTTTGGAAAAAATGCTGCTTGGGGAAATCGATATCGAAGAAATCGAAAGATGGTGTGGACTTTTAGATGAAAAAGCCGTTTACTAAATAAATCTGCGATTGAATTGAATAGGAATTGGCAATGAAAAGACGATTAAAACAACAACCGCAAAATTATAACCGCTTTACAGAAGGCGGAGATGAAGATGATGCTCCGGTAGCAAGAAAACCTTCAACGATAAGTAATATGAGCCTTCTTGACCGTCTGTCAGAAGGATATGCAAGAATAATGTGCCGTATGAGCGGTGAATCTCGTCTAAGAGTATATCGCAAGCTTATGTCTTTGTTGAAAAACCGATTTTCATTGATGGACTCTTTGGATCGAGTCTTTGACATTATTTCCAATAACGGTAAAAACCCAGGTGAGCCTATGGCAATGGCTATTTCAGCATGGTCAAGATCGCTGAGAAACGGTGACCCGTTCTCCGTTGCAATTAAAGGCTGGGCGCCAAGCCGAGAAGCTTTGATGCTTTCCACCGGTGACGTTTCCCATTTGGACGAAGCCTTGGAAAACTTGATTAAAGTTACCGAAGGTTCGGCAAAAATGATTGCTCCGATGGTAAACGCAACTATGTATCCGGCGTTCTTGTCAATCATGGTGGTTATGATTATTTACGGTGTCGGTGCATTCTTG
Organism: Alphaproteobacteria bacterium; assembly: GCA_017507765.1. Classification (GTDB taxonomy): domain Bacteria; phylum Pseudomonadota; class Alphaproteobacteria; order CACZRW01; family CACZRW01; genus RGIG5556. The sequence goes on from JAFWAG010000032.1 coordinate 106,576, forward strand.
GTTCCGCCTATGGCTGAAGCTGCTCCAGGATTAAGATGGACGGGTATGGCAAGCGACTTGGTTGTTTTCTCTACCTTCGTGCAAGAAAATTGGGTGTTTATATTCTCTATACCTCCAGTCGCATTTTTCGTTATCTGGTTCACCTTGCCAAGATGGAAAGGAAAAAGTAGAGCTTGGTTCGACCGTATGCCGCCATGGTCATTGTATCGAATCTTTGTCGGCGTAAGCTGGCTGTTAACTTTTTCGGCTTTGGTAAAAGCAGGTACTCCGGTTTCTAAAGCTATGCGAGCTTTAAGAGCTGATGCCAATCCTTATCTGTTGGAACGTATTGACCGCTCTTTGGTGTATATCAATAACGGTGATAATATCGGTGATGCTTTGTTAAAAACCGGATATGACTTCCCTGACCCTGAAATCGTCGGTGACTTACGAATCTATTCAGAATTGGATAACTTCCAAGAAGCATTGAATAAAATGGCGAATGAATGGTTGGAAGAAAGCGTAAAGCAAATTGAACAAAAAGCGGCAATCTTAAATACGGTTGCAATCTTGTCCGTGGTTGCCATAGTCGGTTGGGCCGTTATGGGAACTTTCGAAATGCAAGATCAAATATCAAGAGCTATTGCTTAAGAGGAGTATTGATAAACCGAGGAAATATTTTAGTGGCAAAGTTATCGCCTTTCAGGTAATTACCGTTGTTACTTTAATCAATTCCTTGGTTTATTTATGCCAAACAGTAAGAAAAAGAGTGAGAGAAAATGTTCTATAAGAATATCGTAAAAAGAAAAAATCAGTCCGGACGTTCTATGATTGAAATGCTTGGCGTGCTTGCCATTATCGGTGTTTTAAGTGCCGGTGGTATTGCCGGATACACAATGGCTATGGCACTTTTTAAAACCAATAAAGCCATGGATTTAGTCAAAGATATTTCTGTAGCAATAAAAACTTTTTATGATAACGATTTTACCGGTTTAACTCTGCCAATATTAGTTGATTTGGGGAAAGTAAGTTCCGAGTATTTAAAACCGGGAACCGCAAATACCGATAATCCGGTCGGTTGGACGCCGTTTGGGTCCGAGTTTACGGTTGCTCCGTCAGATGATAGCTTAAGCTTTTCAATTACAATGCAAGGAGTTCCGAAAAACGCTTGCGTTAAACTGGGAAGTACTAACTGGGGTGATTCTACGTCCTTTATTTCTTTGACGATTAACTCCTCTGCGCCCATAACTCCTAATACTCAAGCGCAAAATATAGCAAATATGCTTAGCAATTGTACCAACGATACAAACAATACCTTAAAGTGGTCTTTTGAGTAGAATTAAGGACTTGGGGAAGTAAGGAAGATGCCTCCCAAATGTAATATTTTTCTTCTTTACTTCCCCAAATATTAAGAGTAAACATAGCTCCATTATGCAGAAAATGATTATGACATCTTTGGTTTCTTTTTCCTCTGCCAGAGTATTTTGGTGGCGCTAGGCGCCTTATTTTCTGTTTTTAATCCCTAATACCCTATTCGTGTTTTAAAAGCTTTGCATATAAAGCTTTCTATTTTGATATTTTAAAAATAAGAGGAAAAAATGTTTAATTTGATAAATAATGTTGCCCGTCCGGATAAAAACGGCTTTTTCGGACGCTTCGGCGGGGCTTTTATCCCCGAAAACCTGCAAAAAGAAATGCATAAAGTTGCAGTTGCATACGAAGAATTAAAGAAAAGTCCCGACTTTATCAATGAAATGAAGTATATCCGCAAAACCTATCAGGGGAGGCCAACTCCGATTACTTATTGCCGCAATCTTTCCAAACAAATCGGCGGGGCGGATATATACCTGAAAAGAGAGGATTTAAACCATACCGGAGCGCATAAGCTGAACCACTGTATGGGAGAAGCTCTGCTAGCAAAGCATTTAGGGAAAAAGAAAATCATTGCCGAAACCGGAGCCGGACAGCACGGAGTTGCGACAGCTACGGCGGCGGCTTATTTCGGCTTGGAATGTGAAATCCATATGGGTGAACTTGATATTGCCAAACAACACCCGAATGTCATGCGCATGAAGCTTTTAGGTGCGAAAATCGTACCGGTAACTTTCGGCGAAAAAACCCTTAAAGAAGCAGTTGATTCCGCTTTTATGTCTTATTTGAAAAATCCGGAAAGCAGCATTTACTGTATCGGGTCGGTAGTCGGCCCTCACCCCTTTCCCATGATGGTTCGTGATTTTCAGGAAATAATCGGCATCGAAGCCAAGGAACAGTTCCAAGAAATGACCGGAAAATTACCGGATAATGTTGTCGCTTGTGTCGGCGGCGGCTCTAATGCCATTGGGATTTTCAGCGCATTTTTAAATGATGAAGCGGTAAAGCTTTACGGAGTTGAACCGTTGGGACGTTCGGCAAAGACCGGAGACCATGCCGCAAGCATTACTTATGGTATCGAAGGACAAATCCATGGCTTTAAAAGCTTTGTCTTACAAGATGAAAAAGGCGAGCCTTTGCCGGTGTACTCTATCGCCAGCGGATTGGACTATCCAAGCGTAGGTCCGGAACACGCCTTTTTACATGATATCGGCCGAGTCAGCTATGTTACCGCCGATGATAAAGAGTGTTTGAATGCTTTTTATACTTTGCCCAAAAGCGAAGGTATCATTGCGGCCTTAGAAAGTTCACACGCCGTTGCTTTCGCTCTTAAATTGGCGAAGGAAAAACCGCAAGAAAATATCTTGGTTAATCTTTCCGGACGTGGGGATAAAGATATCGACTATATCAACGATAATTTCGGTTTTTAAAACGGGGAAAATGAGGACGGGGTTGCTTGATGTTCAAGCATTAACAGCTTTTGCTTCAACGCAATCCCGCCGGCATAGCCGACAAGCTTGCCATTAGCGCCGATAACCCGATGGCACGGAATAATAATCGCCAAAGGATTGCGATTGTTTGCCATACCGACGGCTCGGCAGGCTTTCGGGTTGCCTATGGCAAGGGCGATGTCTTTATAGCTGCGCATTTCTCCATACGGAATATCTTGTAATGATTGCCAAACCTTCTTTTGAAAAACCGTTCCGCAGGGATTAAGCGGAAGAGAAAAACTTTTACGGCTACCGGAAAAGTATTCGGCTAACTGTTCGGCGGCGCGAAGGATAAGAGGTGTTTCTTTTTCCTTAACCTTGGGAAAAATCTGTCCCGATAAGCTGATATATGTAAGCGCATCATCATCGGCAGAAATGCTTATTTGCCCGAAATCAGGAAAATCATAACGGTACGCATAAAGCGTCATGGCGACTTTAAGTCTTATCCGCCCAAGTGTCCGGCAAAAGGTCAGACAAAAGCTTTATTTCGTCCCTACTGATGATAACTTTGGTGTTTAAATTGCCTCGGTTTACTTGGGTTAAAAGTTCCCGACAACGGCCACACGGAGGAATGACTTTTCCGTCATCGGTAACCGCAACTATCATCTCTATCTCAGTCTCACGATGTTTCAACATTTCGGCAACCGCAGAAGCCTCTGCACAAAAACCAAGTCCGCACGCAAGAACCAAACAAATACCCGTGTAAATGTTCCCGTCCTTGGTAAGCAATGCCGCACCGACACTGCCGGCGTCATTACCTGCGTAACCGTTTAAATCTATCTGTCCGGCAACTTCACTGGCCGCTTTTATCAGAATGTCCCGCATTTTTGCTTTAACCTCGCCTGATATAGGTTGAATGGTGTCCCCGGCGGGATTCGAACCCACGGCCCCAGGATTAGGAATCCTGTGCTCTATCCTGCTGAGCTACGGAGACACGCCGCTTTTTTGATACTACAAAAAGATAGTAGTGGCAATGTTTAAAAGCTCTTGCCTATGCCCTTTGTTTCGGGTAACGTCAGCTACAGACTTGTACAAAGTCTTTACGCTAGAAATCAGTAAAGGAGTTAAAACTATGCCTTCAGTTGTAGATGATAAATGCCAAAGCTGTTTAAGCTGTGTTTCGGTTTGTCCCGTTGACGCTTTCCGCAAAGGCGAAACAATGGTTGTTATTGATCCTGATGAATGCATCGATTGCGGTCTTTGCATCTCTGAATGCCCGACTGAAGCAATCGCTTCTGCCGATGACGCCGACGAAAAATGGGTTAAGTTTAATGCCGAAAAAGCTAAAGAATGGCCGCAGGCTTAAGCTATAAAAACTCTTAAAGTTTAAGGCTCTGGGGAATAATCTTCAGAGCCTTTAGCATATCTATTTTATGGTTATATAAGAAATGTTCCGGCCGGGATTATCTTTTTCTCGCCGATAGCTGTTGAACGTATTGTCCTTAAAGGTATCAATGCCGCAAAAATTAACTTTGCTTACTCCGGCTTGGCGGATTTTGTCGGCAACATAGCCGGGCAAATCAAAATGCTTTTTATCCGCCGGGAAATAGGCTCCGGAAGAGGAATCTTTGGTAATGCAAGCGTAATAAAAATCTTCCTTAACTTCATATGAATCAGGCATGATGCAAGGACCTATCGCCGCAAAGATATCCTCTCGCCTTGCCCCAAGAGAGGTCATGGCAGCAAGAGTATTTTCAACAATACCGCTTATGGCTCCTTTCCAACCGGCGTGCGCAACGCCGATAACTTTATCACGGCAAGAAGCAAATAAAATCGGTACGCAATCCGCAGTCCGAAGCGATAAATATATTCCGGAAGAACTTGTTACGGCTCCGTCGGCTTCGGGACGAAATGACGGCAAAGTGTCGGGGCAAGGAAAAACCTTATGGCCGTGAACCTGCTCCAAACGCAATAAGGGTAAACGGTCATAAACTCCTTCACTTTCCATGGCATTTAAAAACGCATGACTGATAAAATCTATTTCTTCCAAAAGTGCGCTTTTAAACATTCTTTACATCTTTTCCTCCTGCCACGGAATGAGCAATAAGCCATATGCCTAAGCCCAAAACCGGAAGGCATAAAAACTGCCCCATGGTGAAATAATTAAGCAGATAGCCGATTTGTAAATCCGGTTCACGGAAAAACTCTATACCCATGCGGGAAATAGCATACCAAACCAAAAACAGACCGGCAGAAAAGCCTTTGTGCGCCCTTACCCAAGGAGATAAAAACCATAACAGATTTAAGACTATCAACGGCAAGAAGCCTTCAAAAAACGCTTCGTATAGCTGGCTTGGGTGGCGAGGGAAGCCTCCGCCCGCAGGGAAAGCAACCGCCCAAGGCAAGTCTATGGCTATCCGACCGTAAAGTTCTCCGTTAACAAAGTTGGCGCAGCGGCCAAGCATTAAGCCTATGGGAGAAACACAGGCAACAATGTCTCCGGCGGCAAGAAGGTTAAGCTTGTTCTTATACGCAAACCCTAATAACGCCGTAATAACGCCGATAAGACCTCCGTGGAAAGACATTCCGCCATGCCATACAGCCAAGATTTCTGCGGGATTATGCAAGTAATAGGCGGGATTATAAAATAATACATATCCTAACCGTGCGCCAAGGATAACACCTAAGGTAGCCCAAACAACAAAATCGCTGATAAGTTCAGGCGTAAACGGCGAGTCTGCTTTGCGGGAAAGCCTTACCGCAAGCCACCAGCCGCCTAATATCCCAAACAAATATGCCAAGGAATACCAACGGATAACTAAGGGGCCAAGTTCTAATGCTATGGGGTCAATGTGTGTCATCTTTTAAATGCCTTGTTCTTTTTTCCTGCTTTAAATTAAAAGTTTTTTCTTCCAAGGTCTATAAATCATTTTCCCTTCTTTGCCAGATAAAAAATAATTCTTTGCCTTTAAACCGTAAATCAGGTTGTATTCCCGCCTTATTGCCTTTATGGTAAAGATTATTTACTGTAATAAGGAGGCAGTGCTTTGAGTAAAGAAAAAAATACCACGGAAACCAGAGCCATAGAGTTTGATAATAATAAGGCTTTGCCAATTTTGTTCGGTCCCCATAACACTCATCTTGACCGTTTGGAAGACCGCCTTGCCGTTCAGATTCAAACTATGGGAAATCAACTTTCAATTACTGGTGCGCCCGCAGACGTGAACGCCGTAATTGAAATCCTGAACAAACTTTACAAAAAAGCTATCAAAGAAGGCGATGTCGATATGGCGGATATTGATAGGCTTATCCGTATGAATGAAGATGAAAGCCTTACCTTTACCTCTGATGTAGACTTGTCTTTGCATACCCGCAAACGCCACATCATGCCCCGTACCAAAACGCAAGCCGAATATATCGCAACCATGAATAATAAAGAAATGGTCTTTGGGCTTGGACCTGCGGGAACCGGTAAAACTTATTTGGCCGTTGCCAAAGCCGTAAACCTTATGTTGGAAGGCAAAATTGATAAGATTATTCTTACCCGTCCTGCCGTGGAAGCCGGAGAAAATCTTGGCTTTTTACCAGGTGATTTAAAAGAAAAAATCGACCCGTATTTGCGCCCGCTGTATGATGCTTTGTACGAAATGCTGCCAAGCGATTTGGTGGATAAAAAAATCGAAATCGGAGAAATTGAAATTGCTCCGCTCGCCTTTATGCGAGGCAGAACTCTGAATAACGCTATGGTCATTCTGGACGAAGCGCAAAATACTACGCCGATGCAGATGAAAATGTTTTTGACCCGCTTGGGAGAAAACTCCCGCATGGTTATCAACGGAGATTTAAGCCAAACCGACTTACCGAAAGGGGTTCCTTCCGGTCTGGCAGATGCCTTGGAAATTATCCCGAAAATCGACGGTATCGGTATTGTCAATTTCACCGAACGCGATGTGGTAAGACATGGTTTGGTTTCCCGAATTGTTAAGGCTTATGACCAACGTCAGGCTTCTCGCCGTGGCTTAATAAACTCTCAAGGTTAAAAGCATGGCAGAACGTGTTGCCGAAGTTAATGTCGTTATCGAGGAAAAAGGCTGGCTGAAAGAACTTGCCTCGCCGGAGGATTTTGCAACCGCCGTTATTCGAACCGCTTGGCAGGAAGCGGCGAAAAACGGCGCAAAAATCCCCGATGAAGGTTATGCGGAAATCGGCTTGTTTCTGGTCAATGATGCGGAAATAAAAGAACTAAACCGTGAATATCGAAAAATTGATAAACCGACAAATGTACTTTCTTTTCCGGCAATGGAAGATGATATTTTAATTGTCGGCGATATGCCTTTTCTGGCCGGAGATATTATCGTAGCTTTGGAAACCACCCGAAAAGAAGCCGAAGAAAATCGTCAAAGCCTTGCCGACCATTTTGCTCATTTGTTGGTACACGGGTGTTTGCATCTGGCCGGATACGACCACGAAGACGATGATGAAGCGGAAATAATGGAAAGCTTGGAAACACAAATCCTTGCCGGAATGGGGATTAAGAACCCTTATGCTGAATAAAATATTTGCCTCTTTTGCTAAAGCTGCCGATTTCTTTGCCGGATTAACCGGTTGGCGAAGGTTTTTAACTGCGGCCGTTCTTGGTGTTTTTGCGTCTTATGCCATGCCTCCTTGGGGGTGGTTGGCGGCTTTTGCTTTTGCCATAATCCTTTTCATGTGGCTGTTAAACGGAGCCGAAAAACTGTTAAGCGCAATCGGTATCGGCTTTTGCTTCGGATTTGGATTGTTCGCATGGGGGCTGTTATGGGTCAATAATGCTTTGTTGCTTTATGCGCAAAGCTTAGCCTTCCTTGCCCTGCCCTTTACCGTGGGAATAGGTATATGGGGCGGGATTTTTATCGCTATAGCCGCTGGAGTTGCTTATCTGTTACCCAAAGGCATTTCCAGAATCTTGGCCTTTGCGGCAATGTGGGCTTTGATGGAATGGGTGCGTTCTTGGTTCTTGACCGGATTTCCATGGAACCTTACCGCATCGGTATGGGAAAAATCCGATGCAACGTTACAAATAATATCCGTTATCGGGCCGTATGGCTTGGGACTTTTGACCATAACCTTGTTTGCTTCATGGTCGCTTATCAGTAAACCAAATAAAAAATCGGCCGTTTTTATCGGCTTTTTCCTGATACTTTTTACCGCTATATCCGGTTTCGGAGAATGGCGCTTAAACCAAGCTTCCGACGACACCGTCAAAGATGTAAAAATCCGGATTGTGCAGCCTTCGGTTCCGCAAAAATTAAAATGGGAAAAAGAACGTGCCGAAAAAAATCTGGCCGCTTATCTGGATTTAAGTACAAAATATTTAGACGGAATAACCCATATAATCTGGGGAGAAACCGCAAGCCCGTATCCTTTGTTCCAAGACGCTTACACTCGCATGGAAATTGCCCGCAAGCTTCCTGATGACGTGGTTTTAATAACCGGAGTCGTAAGGGCGGAAGGCAATAAAAAAGATAATTTACGCCTGTATAACAGCGCAATGGTGATGACAGGAAAAGGAAGCATTGCCGGTGGATATGATAAATCACATCTGGTTCCTTTCGGAGAATATGTACCTTTCCGTTCCTTACTTCCTTGGGATAAAATAACCCCTGGACAAACCGACTTTTCTTCTGGTAACGGAGCGGAAACCATCGTAATTCCTAATGCTCCGCCCGCCGGAATATCTATTTGTTATGAAATAATCTTTCCAAGTGCGGTGGTGGATAAAACTAATCGGCCGGCTTGGTTGATAAACCTTACCAATGACGGTTGGTATGGGATTTCTTCCGGACCTTATCAGCACTTTTTTGCCGCTCGTATGCGGGCTATCGAGGAAGGTATTCCCGTAATCAGAGCCGCTAACTCCGGTATAAGCGGAGTGATAAATGCCTATGGACAAGTTTTGGGGCTTCTGCCATTAAACGCCAAACAAGTTTTAGATGCAAAAATACCGGCAGAAACAATTTATCCTTTATACGCCAGATATGGCAATACAATATCCTTTGTCCTTATATCTTTTTGGTTAGCTTTGTCTCTTATCCTTGCATTGCGGTCAAAGTCGTAATATTTTAAATGGGCTTGTTTTGGGCGGCAAAAAAAGAAAATATTTTAAAACTTTTACCTCTTGAATATTTTTTAATTGACTTGCATACTATTGCATGACTAAAGTCAAGTTAATTGGGTCTAAAATTGCCGAGGTGCCGGAGGGTATAGAAAATGGCTAAAGATAAAATGGAAAAATTAGCAAAAACTATGAAGGATAATCCGAATTATCCTAGCCCTAAGCCGGTTGATTTGCACGTCGGGAACCGTTTGCGTATGAGAAGGACTCTTTTGGGCTTAAGCCAAGAAAAGCTTGGGGAAGCTATCGGGCTGACTTTCCAGCAAGTGCAAAAGTATGAACGCGGACTTAACCGTATCGGAGCAAGCCGTTTGTGGGATATCAGCAGAATCCTTGATGTGCCTATTTCTTTCTTCTTTGAAGATTTGGATAATAACGCTAGCGTAAAGAATCAGATTCCTTATGTTCCTGGGTTGGCGGAAGATAAAGCCGCTTTCAACTATGACCCGATGAGCAAAAAAGAAACTATCGAACTGGTACGGGCTTTTTATGCAATAAAAGACCCTGCGGTCGCTAAGAAAGTTTTGGAACTGGTAAAAACATTGTCCGGCAATGTTAAACCGACCAGAAAGAAAGCTTAGTCTTTTTATTATCGTCTTATCTTAATTTTATTATTTAGGCTTTTTTCTTAAGCTAAAGTGTGTAATTATGCGCCATGTTTTAGCAATGGAGGTTAAGTGTGGGTAATTCATATCTGTTTACGAGTGAGTCTGTAGCCGAAGGTCATCCGGATAAAGTTTGCGACCAAATATCTGATGCTTTGCTTGATGAATATTTGCGCAGAGATGCAAAGGCTCGGGTTGCGGTTGAAACTTTGGCAACCTCTAATCAAGTAGTACTGGCAGGAGAAGTCAGCAGCACAGGTCTTTTATCCCGTGATGAAGTGGAAAAAATCGTTCGTAATGTGGTTAAAAATATCGGTTATGAGCAAGACGGCTTCCATTATAAAAATATCAACATAGATAACTTCATTCATTCTCAGTCGCAGGATATTGCCCGTGGAGTAGTGGAGCAAGACGACAAGCCTGCCGGAGCCGGTGACCAAGGAATAATGTTCGGCTATGCCACCGATGAAGCAGAAGGAACAGAGTTTATGCCTGCACCGATGTTTTATGCCAATGCGATTTTACGTAATTTGGCAGAAGCTCGCCATCAAGGTGTCTTCCCTGAACTGCGTCCTGATGCAAAAGCTCAGGTAACCATGCTTTATGAAAACGGCATACCGGTTAAAGCCGACAGCATAGTTGTTTCAACTCAGCACACACCGGAAACTTCCACGGAAGAAGTACGGGAAATTGTCCGCTATATCGTGAAAAAAACCATACCGGAACAATGGCTCTGCTCTGATGAAAAGTTTCTGGTCAATCCTACCGGCCGCTTTGTTATCGGCGGACCGGACGGAGATACCGGTTTGACCGGACGGAAAATAATCGTGGACACTTACGGCGGAGCAGCTCCGCATGGCGGTGGAGCTTTCTCCGGCAAAGATGCAACGAAGGTAGACCGCTCGGCAAACTATATGGCTCGTCATATGGCAAAAAATGTAGTTGCTTCCGGCGTTGCCAAAAAATGCTTAATCCAGATTGCTTATGCTATCGGAGTGGCTGAACCTTTGGCTTTGTATGTTAATACCTTTGGCACCGGATTGGTCGATGAAGATAAAATCGTTGCCTCTTTGAAGGAAATATTTAATTTAACTCCGCAAGGCATTTCCGATTATCTGAACCTAACTCTGCCGATTTTCCAAAAAACCGCTGCCTATGGGCATTTTGGACGGGCGCCGGAAGAAGACGGAGCTTTTTCTTGGGAAAAAATTAATCGGGCAGAAGAAATTAAAAAGGCACTCTCTTAAAAATGACGACAGAAACCGAAAAGTTTTTCGGCCGCAGAAAAGGCAAAAAACTGCGTCCGAAAAGAGAGAACCTTTTAAACGAATTACTGCCGAAACTGAAAATATCTTTGCCAGCAGAGGGAGAAACCGTTTCTCCGGCAGAATGGTTTTCTTTTAACCCTAAAGAAGTATGGCTGGAAGTCGGCTTCGGCGGCGGAGAACATCTGGCTGCTCAAGCTTTGAAAAATCCGGAAGTTGCTTTCATAGGGGCGGAAGTTTTCTTAAATGGAGTGGCGAGTCTGGTTGCTCATTTGGCAGGAGCGCATGAAAATGCAGACTTAGCCGACAATGCTTCGATTGCGCCGGAAAGAACCGATAACGTTCGGATTTATAATGATGATGTGCGCCCTTTGTTAAACGTATTGCCTGATGCTTCGTTGGATAAGATTTTTGTTTTATTTCCCGACCCTTGGCCGAAAAAACGCCATGCCTCCCGCCGCTTTATAGGACCGACGAATATTCCTAAACTGGCTCGGCTTTTAAAAGAAGGCGGAGAATTAAGAGTGGCAAGCGATGATATGAATTATATCCGTTGGAGCTTAGAGCATCTGTGTGCTTCACCTTACTTCACTTGGACGGCAAAAAGCTCTCAAGACTGGAAAAATCCGCCTGCGGATTGGGTAAATACCCGCTATGAAATGAAAGCTTATGCCGCAGGACGGAAGCCTGTATACTTAATCTTTAAGCGCACTAACCAAAGCGCTACTTGTCCTTAACCGTTTATCATTGTATATTTGGGTAAACTTTTACGGAGACGCAAATGGATTACAGAATAAAAGCAAACGGTAATGATAAAGAAATAGAAATCAACGGAACTTTTACTTTCCGTGATCATGACAAGTTTTTTGAGATTATAAGCGAAATCGAAAAACAACAGGGCGGAAAAATCGCTTTTAATATGGCCGGTTGTGATTTTATTGATTCCGCCGCACTGGGAATGTTAGTTATCGCCAGTGATGAGGCAAGTGTCCGCCACATCTCTCTGGCGATAAAAAATGCTAACGGGAAGGTCAAAGACCTGATGATGATTGCCCGTTTTGAAACCCTTTACGATATAGAATAAAACGCTTTTAAAGCAAAATTATTCGATAACGCCGGAAGAGGCTTTTGCCGCTTTGATTATTTCTTCCGTGGAATACTGGCTGAGAGCATAAACTGCCCATAAAGCCGCCGGAAACCAACCAATAAGCGTAAGCTGTAAAACCAAACAAATAATTCCCGCAATCGGTTTTTTAATGGTAAAGAAAACTAAAAAGGGAAGAAAAATTGCCAAGATTAAACGCATTTATATATCTCCTATTTTAACTTAATCGGTTCGCCGTAATAGGCTTTGCGATACATTTCCTTGATTTCTTCTATCAAAGGATAGCGGGGATTTCCCGTAGTACACTGATCATCAAAAGCAAGTTCGGATAATTTGTCAAGGTTCGCCATAAACTCTTTTTCCGAAATGCCTAATTCCTGAATGGATTTCGGGATATTAAGCTTCGCCTTTATATCTTCAATCGCAGCGATTAAGGCGTTAATCTTTGCTTCTTTGTCATCATCGGAAATATTGTCGGCAAGGCGTAAAAAGTCCGCTATTTTTACATAACGTCCTTTGACAAACGGATACCGGTATTGAGGCATTAAACCTTGTTTGGTCGGATTGTCCGTGGCGTTGTATTCAATAACATAGCTTATCAAAAGCGCATTGGCCAAACCATGAGCTACGCCGTACATAGCTCCCAACTTGTGAGCCATGGAATGGCATACGCCTAAAAAGGCATTGGCGAACGCCATTCCGGCAATTGTCGCCGCATAATGCATTTTTTCCCGAGCAGTCGGGTTGCTTGCTCCTTCGCTATAAGAAGCCGGAAGATATTTAAATATAAGTCTTAAGGCTTCCAATGCTTGGCCATCGCTGAAATTGGTTGCATAAACAGATGTAAACGCTTCAATACTGTGAACCATGGCGTCAAGTCCGGAATATGCCGTTAACGACTTTGGCATGGACATGACTAAATCCGGATCAATTATCGCCATATCCGGCGTAAGTTCATAATCGGCAATCGGATATTTAATGCCGGTTTTTTCATCAGTGATAACGGTAAATGGTGTTACCTCTGACCCTGTACCGGAAGTGGTCGGTATCGCAACCATAACCGCTTTTTTGCCAAGTTCCGGAAAAGTATAAATCCTTTTGCGGATATCCATAAAACGCATGGCAATATCAGCAAACTTTAAATCCGGCTGTTCATACATAAGCCAGATAATCTTTGCTGCGTCCATAGGCGAGCCGCCACCCAAAGCAATAAATACGTCCGGTTGGAACTGCCGTACTTCGCTCAAAGCTTCGTTGACGTTTTCCAAATCAGGGTCGGGCTTAACACTGGAAAATACCCGAACATGAGTACCGTTCTTTTCCAATGCTTCGGTAAGCTTTGCGACAAAGCCAAGGCTTTCCATAGTCTTGTCGGTTATGATAAAAGCACGTTTCCGGTCTTTGATATCACCCAAAGCCTGATATAAGGCTCCCGGCTTGAAGTAGATTTTCTGCGGAACTTTGTACCACAGCATATTATCTTTGCGCATAGCGACGGATTTTATATTCATCAGATGCTTTACTCCAATATTTTCGCTGACCGAGTTTCCTCCCCATGAGCCGCAGCCCAAAGTCAGAGAAGGCGGAAGTTTAAAGTTGTAAACGTCCCCAATCGCTCCCAAAGCCGCCGGCATATTGATAAGCGTACGGCCAGTGGTCATTGTGTCGGAAAATAGTTTGATATGCTCTTCATTCGTGGGCGAAGTGTACAAAACCGAAGTATGGCCTGCGCCGCCAAACTCTATCAGCTTTTCGGCAGTAGCAACGGCTTCATCAAAGGTTTTTGCTTGGTAAAAAGCCAAAACCGGAGACAGCTTTTCATAGGCAAACGGTTCGTCTTCCCCAACTTTTTTAGCCTCGGCAATCAACACTTTGGTTTCTTTGGGAACTTTAAAGCCCGCAAGCTTGGCAATCGTATAGGCTGATTGTCCGGCTATCGCAGAGTTAAGCTTGCCCTTTTGGACTATGGTGTCGCTTAACATCTTCCGTTCTTTGCCGGAAACAAAAATACAGCCTCTTTTCACAAACTCTTTTTTGACTTCTTCGCTTATCTTATCCATAACGATAACCGACTGTTCCGAAGCGCAAATCATACCGTTGTCAAAAGTCTTGCTCATAATGATAGAGCTGACCGCCATTTTGATTTCTGCCGAGTCATCAATGACTACCGGAGTATTGCCGGCTCCTACACCGATTGCCGGTTTGCCGGAAGAATAAGCGGCTTTAACCATGCCGGGGCCTCCGGTCGCCAGAATCATGTTGATGTCCTTGTGAGCCATAAGATACTTGGAGACGTCAGGAGACGGCGAATCAACACAAGCGATAATATCTTCCGGAGCGCCAGAGGCAACAGCGGCTTCCAAAACTATGCGAGCAGCTTCAGCCGTGCATTTTTTTGCTCTGGGGTGCGGGGAAAAGATAATCGCATTACGAGTCTTAAGAGCCAATAACGCTTTAAAAATAGCCGTGGACGTAGGGTTGGTGGTCGGAATAATGCCGGCAATGATGCCTATCGGTTCGGCAATCTGACGAAAGCCAAAAGCATCATCTTCTTCCAAAACTCCGCAGGTTTTAGTATTGCGGTAACTGTTATAAATATATTCGGAAGCAAACTGATTTTTGATAACTTTGTCTTCCATAACGCCCATTTTGGTTTCTTCCACCGCAAGCTTGGCAAGCTCTATCCGGTGCGAAGCTGCCGCTGCGGCTGCATGGCGAAAGATATCGTCGACCTGCTCTTGCGTATATTCGGCGAAAATCTTTTGGGCTTTTTTAACTTTGGCGACTATCGCATCAATCTTGGCAAACTCTTTGGTGTTATCAATTTCTTTTTCCGACATTTATTCCTCTGTACCACTTGGTTTAAGCAAAAACGATTTCCGAAGTTATATCTATTTGCTTGTAAATGCTATTCCTAACTTTGCAGGTATCGGCAGATTTTTCCAAAATCATCTTGTCCTTATCCGAAAGCTGGCCGGAGTTCTTTATCGTAACCGTTACCTTTAATGCGGATACATGAGGAACCGGCTTGTCTTCAACTGATTTTTCCACCGTTGCGGAAATGTCTTTGGTGTCTATCGGCATTCTGCCTTCGGCGCTGTAGGCAACGTTGCTTACCGTACAGGAAGCTAAGGCGGCGGCAAGCAAATCAACCGGAGAAAAGAAATCATTGTTCTTTACACTGGTTTTAATCTGATAATCACCGGGGAGGTAATTAATGTCGCAATATAAATCACCTTGGTATTTTACTTCTATATCTGCGCTCATTGCCGTAAATCCTTTCATCAAATTAAATAAAATTACATAAAGCTGTAAGGGTCGATATCAACCTGAACCTTTACCTTATAAGAAATATCTATTTTGGTCAGCCACTCCTTTATGATATATGGCAAGCGGGTATTGCGGCCGGATTTTACCAATAAACGGAAGCGGTATTTGCCCCGCAAAAGAGCCAAAGGAGCCGGAGCGGGACCTAACACCTCAACGCCCATATCGGCAGGAGGGGCATTGCGAGCCAAATCTTTGGCGGTTTTATAGGCTTCTTCTTTGTCCGCCGAACTGATTATCAAAGCGGCAAGACGCCCGAACGGAGGCATATTTAAAATCTTTCTTGCTTCGGTTTCCGCACTGATAAAGGCTTTGCCATCACCGGCGGCAAGAGCTTTTAAAACTCCGTTGTCCGGCTGATATGTTTGTAAATAGGTCGTTCCTTTTTTCCCGTCTCTTCCCGCTCTGCCGGAAACCTGATTGATAAGCTGAAAGGTTCGTTCTGCCGCCCGCATATCGCCGCCTTCCAAGCCTAAGTCCGCATCAACTACGCCGATAAGAGTCAAATCCGGAAAATGGTGTCCTTTAGCTAAAATCTGTGTTCCAATGATAATATCAATTTCTCTGTCCGCAATTTTTCGCACTACTTCCGTCGCTTCGGAAGGACGTCCCAACGTGTCACTGGTTATCATAACCGTACGGGCATTCGGGTAACGCAAAGTAACCTCTTCATAAAGCCTTTCTACCCCTGGGCCGCATGAAGCCAAAGCATCTTCCTTTCCGCAAGACGGACAAGACTTTGGTATCGCCAGAGAATAATCACAATGGTGACAGATAAGCCGCCCTATCTGCCGATGCTCCACCAGCCATGAAGAACAATTCGGGCATTGCATACGGTGACCGCAAGTGCGGCAAAGCATTAACGGCGCATAGCCACGACGGTTTAAAAATAAAAGAGCCTGCTCGCCTCTGCCTATGGTTTCATGAATAGCATTGACCAGTATGGGGGAAAGCCACATCTGTTGCCCTTCGATTTTCTCCGGCGGGTTGGATTTCATATCAATGGCGGTGATTTCCGGCAACATAGCGCCTTTATATCTTTCCGGCAGAAATACTTTTTCATAGCGTCCGGAGGATACGTTCGCCACGCTTTCCAACGACGGAGTAGCCGAAGAAAGAATAACCGGAAGCCGTTCAATGCTCGCACGGACTATCGCCATGTCTCTGGCTTGATAAATAACGCCGTCTTCTTGCTTATAGGATTGGTCGTGTTCTTCATCAATTACAATTAAACCTAAATCCGCAAACGGTAGAAATAACGCCGAACGAGCGCCAACAACAACTTTTGCCGTACCGGCAGCAACGGCTTTCCAAGTTTCTCGCCGAGTCTTTGGCGATAAGTCCGAATGCCATAAAGCCGGATTGCAGCCAAAACGGCGGTTGAATCTTTCCAACCATTGCGTAGTAAGCATAATTTCCGGAACCAGAACTAATACTTGATGGCCACTTTGAAATGATTTTGCCAAAGCTTCAAAGTAAACTTCGGTTTTGCCGGAACCGGTCAGACCTTCAAGCAAAGTAACGTTAAAGCCGTTATTTATCTTTGCAGAAAGAGTATTTGCAACTTCCTTTTGTTTTTCCGTTAAAACTACCGGACTGTTATTTGTTTGAGGCTCGGAAAAACTTATTACCGCAGAGTTTTTATTGCTGCGGAATTGTTTGAAAGCATCAGGAACACACAAAGCCATTTTTAAAACCGCTCCTAGCGGCGTAACCGTATATTCGGCAACCCAAGCAATAAACTTTAACATTTCCGGACTGAAAACTTTGGGGGCAATGATACTATTTATGGCTTTGATTTTATCGGTACTGACACCGGAAGATTCTTTGATTTCCGCCACAACACCCAAAAGCTTTTTTTTGCCGAACGGAACTTCGACGACGTCTCCGACTTCGGTTTTTGGAGGAGCTTCATAATCATAGTTTTCCGTTAAAGGCAACGGAACAATTACAGAAATTATTATGTTATTTTTACTGTTCATTAAAAGCTCAAAATGCTAGGGTAACAAAACCAAAGTATTTATTTTATACCAACGTTGGAGAAGGGAATAAATGAGATTCTTTATAAATACTATCGATATTGAAGAAATAACGACTTTAAACCGTACCGGTATGTTGGACGGTATCAATACCAATCCTTCTATTTTAGCAAAAAGCAAAACTCCGATAAAAGAAGTCTTAAAAGAAATCAGCAAAATCGTAATGGGGCCTATAGCCGTGGAAGTAACGGCTCCGGACTTTCAAGGTATGATGAAAGAAGCCGATGCTTTGCGCAAAATAAGCCGAAATATTTTGGTTAAAGTTCCTCTTTCCATGGACGGCTTGCGAGTCTGTAAAACTTTGTCTTCGGACGGAACGTTGGTTGCCGTAACTTTATGCTTTGACTGCACCCAAGCAATCTTGGCGGCTAAAGCTGGAGCTAAGTATGTATGCCCGTTTATCGGACGGTTGGAAGAACAAGGCGGTAGCGGCTTGGAACTGTTAAAAAATATTGCCGATATTTATAATCAGTACGCTGAATTCGATACTCAGATTATGGCAGCTTCCGTGCATTCCAAAAAGCATATTGTCGAAATTGCCAGACAAGGAGCAAATGCCGTTACCTTGGCTCCGGATTTGCTGCTGAACCTTTATGAAAATCCTTTAACGGCTCAGGGTATTGAATCCTTTAAAGCCGATTGGGAAAAAACCGGACAGTCTTTGTTGTGAGCGAGTCTTTAACCCCAAGTATACATTATGTCTCGGACAAACGCTTGCGCGAGATTATTGAAGCTTGGCTGATTGCATTGAAATCAGAACGAAGAATGTCCCCAAAGACCGTCTCTTCCTATGGCTATGATTTGGCTTCTTTTCTGACTTTTTTAAATGAGCACACCGAAAAAGTTCCGACTTTGCCTATGTTGTTAGGTTTGACCGTCAAAGACTTCCGAGCTTTTTTAAGTGCGCAAAACCGAAAGCAAATGCAACATTCTTCTATGGCAAGAAAAATGTCCTGCTTGCGTAATTTTTTCCGGTGGCTTGCCAAAAATGATTACGGGAAAAATGCGGCTATCCGTGCCGTACATTCCCCAAAATCCGCCCGCAGTATTCCTAAGCCTTTGGACGAAACAGATGCTTTGAAAACCATTCAAACCGCAAATGAGCTTTATGATACGCCATGGCTTGGGTTGCGGGATACGGCACTGTTTGCCCTTTTGTATGGGTCGGGACTGCGGCTTGGGGAAGCTTTGGCGATGAATATCAAAGATATACCAACCGGCGATACAATGATGATAACCGGCAAAGGAAATAAACAAAGAGTCGTACCGGTTCTGCCCTTTGTAAAAGACCTTTTGCAAAATTATCTGGACGCTTATCCGGGGGATAAAAATCCGGAAGCACCTTTGTTTATCGGCAAAGGGAAAAAACGCTTAAATCCGGGAGTCGTGCAACGCCAGATAAGGCGGCTGAGGATACTTTTAAATCTGCCGGAAACGGCGACGCCTCATGCTTTGCGGCATAGCTTTGCCACGCATCTTTTATCTGCGGGAGGAGACTTGCGGACAATTCAAGAATTACTGGGACATTCTTCTTTATCGACAACCCAGCGATATACCGAAGTTGATTCCGAAAAATTGGGTAAGATTTATAATGCCGCCCACCCGCGGGCAAAAAGAAAGCCCTTATAAACAGATTGTTTTTATTGCTTTTCTTCTTTGACGAAGGTTATCTCAACCTTGCTGGCAACCGCAGAGGGAGAAGCAAGACGGATAACAAACGGTATCGTCATTTGCGGCGCAATTTTCTGAGCCGAAAGAGTTTCCGTCTGTTCTTGGATTTCTTGACCGGAAACGTCAAGCAAGCCGACTTTTAGCGGCGGCAAAGAAAGTTCTTTTTCCGTACGGTTAAATACTTTGCCACTGATTTCCAACATATCTACGCCATCTTCAACTATCATCTGCTGGCTGACATCTTGAAAGTCCAAACCAAAGCCCGGAATCTCTGCCTCTACACCGACAATGCCGTAAACAGAGCCTAAGAACGGGAAGGTGCTTACCAAGGAAAAACGTCCAAACCATAATCCGGCGCAAATACTTAAGACAAAAACGGCAATGACAATCTTTTTTGCCGAGGTTTTAAGAGAAAAGTTTTTCCTCTCTGACAGCGAATCAGACGAGTCTAATGAAAAGTTCATAACGCTTTCCGGCATGGGCATATCATCAGAGTCAGTATCCGAGTCATGAAGCGAGAAAACATCTTCCGCCGAAACTTCTTCCTGCGGTTCTGCTGTTACCTTTTCTTCATTTGCATCATCTTGGGCAAACGGGAAGGATTCTAATCCTGCCGGAGTTTCTTCGGTAAAAGGAACGCCATATACGACTTCCTCTGCCAAAGAGGTTTCTTCCGTTGCTTCCTTCACGGCGCCGACAGCCTGCTCCATAAGCCACTTGTTGGTTTCTTCGGGAAGTTCTGTTTCCGGATGCCAGACGGTTTTACATTTAATGCATCTTACTTTTACGGACGGATTCCGCAAAAAAGTGTCTTTAAATGAATATTCGGTATGGCACTCGGGACAAATTATATGCATGATAAAATCCTAAGCTAGTTTTGACTTTGTTTATTTATATGATTAAACTGCCCTTAAGACAAGTATTTAAAGGAAGGGTTCCGTGCAAAAGAATAAAGCTTCTTTACCGAATATCGTAGAGTTTGAAGACGTAGGACTTCGTTACGGACAGGGGCCGGAAGTTTTAAAGGATATACGCTTTTCTTTGGCGCCGGGGTCTTTCCATTTTCTGACCGGAGAAAGCGGTGCGGGAAAGACTTCTTTGCTTAGCTTGATGTATCTTGCCAACAGTCCTACCCGTGGAAGGCTTAGCCTTTTTGATACCGATGTTAATGAGGAAAATCGTAAAAAGTTTCCCGAAATACGCCGGAATATCGGAGTCGTGTTTCAAGACTTCCGCTTGCTTGACCATTTAACGGCGCAGGAAAATGTGGCTCTGCCGTTGCGGGTCATGGGAATTAAAGAACTGGAAATTAAACGCCATGTAAACGAGCTTTTAAGCTGGGTTGGCTTGGAAGATCATATCAACGCAAAGCCTCCTACTCTTGCCGGCGGACAAAAGCAAAGGGTCGCCATTGCCAGAGCGCTAATAAACCGCCCGAAACTTTTATTGGCAGACGAACCGACCGGAAACGTCGATGACCGTATCGCAACCAGACTTTTACGCTTGTTTATCGAGCTTAATAAAATCGGCACTACCGTTGTTATTGCAACGCATAACGAAGGGCTAATCGAACGCTTCCCCTTCCCAAGAATCCATTTAAGTTCGGGACGCTTGAAAATCCTCCCTTCGGCAAAAATGTCCGGTATCAAATAGGAAAAGGAATATCCGAATGCTTATCTTTAAAAAGTATACCCAGAATCTTCCTTTTGCTTATGACACTTCCAGTCTTTTCCTGCCTTGGATAATGATGCTGATGGTGTTCTTGGCCTCTTTGACTATGGCGGGGTCTTTGGCGGTTAATAATATGACCGAACACTGGAACTCTTCCATTGCCGGTTCTTTGACCGTACAGGTTATGCCTTCTTCGGTTAAAGCCGCCGGAAATATGCTAGATAACACTATGGCAGAAGTCGACCGTGCCGTTGCCGTCTTAAAACAAGCCAAGGGAATAAAAGATGTACGGGTTCTGAGTGATGCCGAACTTGGAAAGCTGCTTGAACCGTGGTTGGGAAATATTGATTTGCAAGATGACATTCCCGTTCCTCGGTTGATTGATGTCAAAATAAATATGGCAGAAAATGTTGATTTCCCAAAATTGAAAGACGAACTTGCAAAGTATGCACCTAATGCTTCGCTGGATATTCACCGAGTCTGGCTAGCAAAACTGATGTCTTTGGCGGCAACTTTAAACTTCCTTGCTTGGGTGGTTATGATGTTGGCGTTGGTTACTACCGCCGTAACCGTAATGTATGCAACCTTTACCAGTTTGGAAGTACATCGGCCGGCGATAGAGCTGTTACATCTTATCGGCGCTCGTGATGCTTATATATCATTGCTGTTTTCCCGCCGGACGCTGACCTTTAGTTTCGGAGGAGCGCTTGTCGGTATGCTGCTTGCCATTCCTTTAATCATAATTATCGGAACTATGGCCGCAGGATTGGAAGGCGGAGTGCTTGCTAATGCCAGTCTTTCCGCTTTGCAATGGTTGTTAATCGCTGCTTTGCCTTTTGCCGCCGCAATATTGTCCGGTTTTACGGCGTTCTTAACTGTCGGATTTAAATTAAAGCGTACTATGTAATGAAAAAAATTATCTGTTTTACCGGAATTGCTTTATTAACCGCTTGGATTGTCGGCTTTACAGCCTTTGCCAAGTATGTCCAAGCCTTGCTTCCCGATGATACAGTTAAAGCCGATGCGATTGTTGTGTTAACCGGAGGCTCGGAAAGAATTGCTACCGCCGCCGAACTGTTTAAACAAAATTGCGCAAAGAAAATGTTTATATCCGGAGTCGGCGGAGGCGCAAAGCTGAAAGCAATGACCGGAACCCACATAATCCCCGAAGATAAAAAAGGCTTTATCGTCTTGGGCAGAGAAGCCGAAAACACCAAAGAAAATGCCTCGGAAACCGCAGAGTGGATAAAAAAAGAAGGTTTTAATTCCTTGCTTTTGGTAACGGCAGCGTATCATATGCCCCGAAGCATTTTTGAATTCAAAAAAAATATGCCGGAAGTAACGATTATTCCTTATCCCGTATATCCTCAAGCCGTTCAAAACGATAACAAAATCGCTTTTAAATGGCTGTTTATTGAATATAATAAGTTTATTGTTGCGGTATTGTGGTCTTGGATACGAGGATAAGATGTTATTTATACGTTCTTTGCTTTTTACTTCTTTTTTAATTTCAGATACTTTCTTAACCTGCTTTTTTGGCTTGTTCCTTTTGCCTTTTCCCAGCCGCTATGCTGTAAAGAACGCTCATTTCTGGTCGAAAAGAATTATCCTTGGCGCAAGATACATTTTAGGGTTAAAGCTGATTATCAAAGGAGCCGAACTGTTACCTAAAGACGGCGGATATATCATAGCCTGTAAACATCAATCTGCCTTTGATACCACTATCTTTCACAGCTTTATCCCAGAGCCGATTATGATATTTAAAAAGGAACTTACCTATGTTCCGTTAATCCGGCAGCAACTTTTAAAAACCGGCTGTATCCCCGTTGACAGAAAGGGAGGAACTACGGCTATGCGGGCAATGTTTGCGGAAGCCAAAGAAAAATTGTCCTCCGGAAAAAGCATCGTCATATTTCCCGAAGGAACCAGAACTGCTCCGGGGACAACAACGGTATATAATCCGGGAGTGGCTTTGCTTTACGAAAAGTGCAATGTACCCGTATTTCCGGCGGCAATAAACTCCGGATACTTTTGGCCGCGCAATTCATTTACCAAAAAACCCGGTACGGTCGTTTTGGAAATTATGCCTGCTTTGCCGGCAGGGCTTGGTAAAAAAGAGTTCTTGGCCGAACTGCAAAATGACATTGAAACCACAATGAAGACTTTGCCGACTTCTTAAAAGCCTCGGGTAAAGTTGCCCTGTACCGAGTCTTTTACATCTTTTCCAGCAACAAGAGTGCGCCAAATATCCGCAACTTCCGATGCTTTGTACGGACGGAGAATAAAATCTGCCCGCAGGAAAGCCGCTCCGGTTTCTTTGGCTCCGGCCGCCAAACAAAGCGGACGTTCGCCAATGACATAAGTTCTGCCGTCTTTGGTTAATTTGCGGAAAGAACCGTCCGAAGAACGCAACGGCTGACAGTTACCTTCTCCGGTGTCCGTCTCGCTGATAAATAAAGGCGTGTCTTGATACATGATAAAGGTGCTATAGGCGCCGAAACTTTTGGTAATCTTAGTAATATTTTCCAAAGAATCTTCCGGCGAGAGAGTAAAACGCGAGGCCTTTAAATCAAGTAATTCGGCTGCGCTTTCCCTGTTTATGACATACAAAGACCAATCAGCCGTAAAATCAATATCGGCAAGCGGAAGCATCTTTAATGCTCCGACATTACTGATTTCCCACTTCTTATATCCTTTGTTCAGCATCGTGCGGATAAAGTAAGCCGTCTTGTCATTTTCCCAATAACGGCACAGCGGCGGCAAGGATATGCGGATTTTATCCTGCCCGAATTGAGCGGCAGCAGAATCAATATCGGCAATAGAACCGGAAACAATAACTTCAAAAATCCCTGCCGCATCTTCCGTGCTTAATTCCGCCAGAGAAGAAACATTATCCGTCTTTAAAATATAATGTCGGCTTTGGGCGGGAAAGTCCGGATAGCTGAGGCTGATTTGCTTTGCCGGAGGCAGAGAAGACTGCGTATAAACCTGACGGCGCAAATCGTTTAAAAGCGATACCGGAACAAACAACTCGTTGGGATTAGTATAGCTGAACTCGTTTAAAACAAACGGAGTGTCTCCAGTCTTGGCAAAAGCGGTAAAAGCCGCTTCCCTTAACGCCCCCTTATGAGTGGCAGGGGAAAAATGCTCTGCAAGCTCTGCTTTGCCACCCAAAGAAGATTCCGCAATTACTCTATCTTCTGAGACGGTTAAAGTTACATCTATCGGTGTGCGTTTTTTATACAAAGAAGCTTTGGGCTTTGGGTAGCCGTAAGCACCCTTAACTCCGCTAGAAGAAGATATATAAATGGCTGAACGTTCCGGAATATAGGGGTGGTCAGCCGGAAGCTTTAGCCAAATTGCTTTGCCTGCTTCGGCAGTCATGCGAGGGCGGGATTTTCCGTCCTGCATACTTTCAATGGCAAAGCCATACGGCTTTTCACTGCCCGGAACATCAATTTGAATGCCGTCATGAAGACCAATGGAAACAACAGGAACAATCTGGATATAATCTGCACCGTCTTTCACCGAAAGCTTTGCCAATACTCCGGTGAACAATCCTCTGTGTCCGACAAAATCATTATCGGTTACATCTTGGTTCTTGCGGGAATTAAGGTAAAGATGCGTCCATGGACGGGCAAAAATCATCTGCATATTTTTTTCTTTTTCCGCAGATTTAATACCGGTGTCGACTAAATTACGGTAAAAGTCCGTTACCGCCGCAACATATAAGGCATTCTTTTTTCGGCCTTCGATTTTTAATGCGCTGACGTTAGTGCCAAGAAGTTTTAAAACTTCCTCTTTCTGAGCCAAATCCTTCATCGAAAATAAGTGGGAAGATGATGTTCCCTCGGAAGAATAAGCCTTGCGACACGGGTATAAACAACGTCCCCGATTAGCACTGCGCCCCGAAGTCAGAGAGGAAAAAAGGCATAATCCGCTGTAGCAATAACATAAAGCACCGTGGATAAAGACTTCGGTCTCTATGCCTTCAAGGTTCGATATTTCCCGTATTTCTTCCAACGTAAGTTCACGGGCAAGGACTACTCTTTTAAAGCCCATATCCCGTAATGCTTCTGCGCCGGCTCGGTTATGAACTGCCATTTGCGTACTGCCATGCAACCGTAAAGACGGAAAATGTTTGCGCACCAAACGACCAAGGCCAATATCTTGGACAATTACCGAGTCTATGCCTATTTCTTCGGCAAACGCTAAAATATCCAAGACCGCCGATTTTTCCCTTTCACAAATCAACGTGTTTAAAGCCAGAAAAACTTTCTTGCCTTCGGAATGGGCAAAGCCCGTAAAACTGCTTAATTCTTCTTCCTGAAAGTTAACGGCACCCGCTCGAGCGGAAAACTTCGGCAAGCCAAGGTAAACCGCATCGGCTCCGTAATGTAAAGCCGCATAGCCTGCTTCGATGTCTCCCGCCGGAGACAAAAGCTGTATCTTTTCTTTGTTGTTAACCATAAAAAGTTACCGTTCCCTGTAATGACGACATTTCTACCATAGAGCCAATGGGAAGAACCATAGTGTTCGGGTGATGTCCGTAATTAAAATCCGTAATCACCGGACAGGGAAGCTGTTGCCCGTATTCGTTAATAATATCCCGCCACTTTTCCGGTTCGGATACGCCGTCTGCACATTGATAAAAACTGCCGAAAATTACGCCACTTACCTTGGCAAAAACTCCCGCTTGCAACAAATGACGCAGCATACGGTCAATCTTGTAGGGCTTTTCTCCAACGTCTTCCAAAAGCAAAATATTGCCGCTTAGTTCCGGAAGATACGGCGTTCCCAAAAGATGCGAAAAAACCGTTAAATTGCCGCCGATTAAATGGCCGGAAGCAACACCTTTGCGCAGAAAGTTCTGATGCGAAAGAACCAACGGAACTTGATTTAAACAATGCTCTAACGTCCGCATGGTTTCTGCCTCTATCGGGGAACGGAGAATAAGTCCGCTGTAACTTTCCAAGCCGGTTTTGGCAAAGACAGCATTGTTTAAAGCCGTAATATCGCTATGCCCGAAAAAAGGTTTCGGGTAATCTTGGAAAAGGCGAAAATCTAAGATGTCCAAAAGACGAGAGGAACCATATCCTCCTCGAATACAGAAAACCGCACCGATTTCCGAGTCTTTAAAAACTCTTTCAAGTTCGTCGGCACGCTCGGCGTCCGTTCCGGCAAGGTAGGAGTCCGGATTGATTACATAATCCCCGACAACCGGCTGTAACCCCAAACTTTTTACGGTGGCTATGGCGGTTTTAACTTCTGCCTCGCTTACCGGACTTGCCGGACAGATAAGCGCAGCCTTGGAACCGGCTTTAATCTTCCATGGTTTCATTCTCCGTATCCTTTCCTTTGTTCGGGCTTTCAACCGCCTGTAATATAAGGCGGGCAAAATCAGAAAGTGTATCGTCTCTGGCACCCATAACAACTATCCGGTCGCCGGCTCGAGCCTTAGCCATAATCATGCCAAGCATATCCGCTCTGGAAGGTACTACCTGCGCATTCAAACCTTTTTCCAGTAACGGACCGGCAATATCCGCCGAAGAAATATCTCTGGATACCGAGCCGCCGGCGTAAAATATTTCGCTGAACAACAAAATATCATTCTTATCCAAATAAGAAGCAAAAGCGTTGATTAACCCCTCTTTCATCAAGCGGGTGGGCGCAAAACCATGCGGCTGATATATAACCCATAAACGCCCCAAAGATTCTTTTAACGCAGATAAAGATGCTTCTATCTTCGCCGGATTATGGGCAAAGTCATCAATGACGGTTATATCGTTACCGGTTCCGACGGTTTCCAAACGACGGTGAACACCTTTGTATGAATAAAGAGCTTTGGCTGAAACCTCCCGCGGGATTCCAAGCATATCCGCAACGCCTATCGCAGCCAGAGCGTTCGCTATATTGTGCTTGCCGATAACCTTTAATTCAAAGCGGGTATCATCAATCGTAAAAGACGAACCGCCCTCGATTAAACAAATATTCGCCGCTTTTATATCTGCGTCTTCTTTGCCGGTCAGAGAAAACGTTAAAACATTGCTGTTATAGCCTTTAAGGTTAAAAGCTTCCGGACAATCCGCATTTAAAACTGCTCCGACCGATGCCGTGGAAACAAAATCTTTAAACAGTTTTCTTAACTCTGCCAAAGGCTTATGATCCAAGGTAATATTGTTCACTACTGCTACAGACGGACGGTAAAACTCTATGCTGCCATCGCTTTCGTCCGCTTCAATCACGCCAAAACCGCCGGAACCAAGAATGACATTCGAACCTTCGTTCAGCATTATACCGCCGTTGATAACCGTCGGAGAAAGACCCGCAACATTTAAAATATGCCCAGTCATAGCCGTAACCGTTGTCTTTCCACTAGTTCCGCCTATGGCTATACCGTTATAAGAAGATAATATATCTGCCAAAACCTGAGCGCGGGTTTTAATGGTAAGACCTTCTTCCTTGGCTTTGATAACATCGGGAATGCTGTCTTCTATGGCCGAAGAAACTACAAAGATATCAATGCTGTTATCAACGCCGGAGCCGTCTTGGGGAAAGATGCCGACACCATTTTTTTGAAAGTCTGCGCATAAGGCAAGATTCTTACCCATATCAAAGTTACGGTCAGAGCCAGATATATCATGTCCGGCTGCCAATAAAACTTTGGCAATCGCACTCATGCCGCTTCCGCCTATGCCACAGAAAAAATATTTCTTCATCTTTATCCCTATGTAAAAACTATTCGTTTATTTTATTGCTTCTTTATATACGGGCAAAGTTAAAAAAAGGTGTCAATTTACTTAAAAATAAGCTATAACTTGAAAAGTAAAAAGTAAACCGCAGGGAGATTTTTAAATATGCGCTTACTCTTGGCCGTTCTTATCGGGGTGTTTGCTTCCGGTTCTTTATACGCACAGACTGCCATGACGGGAAGTTATGGTAAAGCAACTTCGCAAAATCAAGTTACGGCTAGGTCGGCAGCAAGTACCGCTACGGCTAATCGTACGCCTCAGGTGGCTGTCTTCTTTGACGACTTCAGCGTGAAAAAAACTCTTGCTGGGCAGATTTTCTGCCAGATGACTTTTTATGTGAAAAATGATTCCAATATGCAAATTGATGCGTTGGTAACAGATATAAAATGGCCGGGAATCTCTACGAACCTTAACTTTGAAAATATACCTCCTAAAGAGGTAAAAAGCTTGCGTTATGCTTTGGTCGGACCCGGTTGCTATACAATGGGAGAAGCTCCAACTCTTAATATTTCATCTTGCTTGATGAGGTCTTGGAATAAAGACGGAAAGGTTGTGGACGTTCCCAATAATATTTGCAAAAACATGGTGGCTTTTCGTTAATAGCTTATGATGAAAAACTCTTTTTACCGTAAATATTTTGCGGCTTGGATTTTTATGTTCTGGGCTTTTTTGGTGCTTTGTTCGCCGGTAAAGGCAATGGAGGAAAGCTCTTTAAACCCAATTACCGATACATATAAAATCCTGTCGCCCGAAGATGTTAAAAATTACCGGCAAATATATAATCTGCAGGAAAAAGAACGCTGGGCAGAAGCAGATAAAGTTATTAAACGCATCGATAACAAAATCTTGATGGGCTATGTTTTAAAACAGCGTTACCTTACCTCCGCCACTTGGAAAACAAAGAAAAAAGAAGCCGAAAATTGGCTGAAGAATTATGCTGACCACCCTTTTGCCGGAAAAATGTATGATTTGGGAAAGAAAAAAGGCGCACAGTATAATTTTAAACGACCGAAAGATATTGATAATATTCCTGCCGGTTCATGCAGTTCTTATGTGGCGGCAAATCCTACGGATATTATTAACAACCGCTCCTTTAATCATTTAAGCAAAGAAAAAGCGGCGGCGGCAAGAAAGCTGATGAAAAGAATCCATATTGCCATAAACCGAGGAAAAACTCTGATTGCTTTTAATTACATAAACAGTAAAGAGGCAAAACAATTATTCCGTCCCAGAGATATTGATGCGGCAAAAATCGCTTTGGCTTTTCTTTATTTTACCGATTTAAGAGATGATAAAGCTTTGGAGCTTATCGAACCGGCGGCGGCTCGTTCCGGACATTTGTATCCGATAGCCAACTGGGTGGCAGGATTGGTTTATTGGCGGGTGGAAGAATATGAAAATGCCCGTAAGAGTTTTGAAGCGGCGGCTTTGAACTCTAAATCAAAGCCGGCTTTGCGGTCGGCGAGTGCTTATTGGGCGGCACGGGCAAATACCAAATTAGGCAACAATTATGAAGCAAGAGAGTTTTTAACCTTAGCCTCTGCTTCTCCACGTTATTTTTATGGGATTTTGGCTCGCCGTTCTTTGGGTGAAGACATTGAACATTCTTGGATAAAGCCGGAAGACAGCGGAGCCGATGAAGAACAATTGCTTGCCAAACCGGCAGTGAAAAGAGCTTTGGCTTTGTTTCAGCTGGGAATGGATAAACAGGCCGAAGACGAGTTCTTAAACTTCTATGTAAAAACCAATGAAACCAACCGCCGAGGATTACTGGATTTTGCCGAAGATAATGATTTGACCGATTTATCATCAGCTATGGTAAGCATCACCGGACAAGTTGAAAGCTCGGAAAAAGCGAATAAAAAAGGTGCTTATCCTGCGCCGAACTGGAAGCCTACCAACGGTTGGAAAGTCGAAAAAGCGTTGGCGTATTCCTTTGTCCGCCAAGAATCTTGTTTTAACAATAAAGCGATGAGCTCTGCCGGTGCCAGAGGCTTGATGCAGCTTATGCCTGCTACGGCTAAAGAAACCGCTCGTTCATTAGGTCTGGAATGGAGCCAGAAAAAACTTTTTGAACCGGCGTATAACTTGGAACTTGGTCAGTCATATATTTTAAAACTTGCCCAAGACCGCTTTATTAACCGTAACCTTATCTTCCTTGCCGTGGCTTATAACTCCGGTCCCGGAAATCTTTATAAATGGTCACGCCGCATGGATTATAAAGAAGACCCGCTGTTGTTCATGGAAAGCATTCCTTCAAAAGAAACCAGAACTTTCGTGGAAAGAATCCTTGGCAACTATTGGATTTATTCCAGCCTGTTCGCTTCGGGTGGTATTGATAGTCTGGATCAGATTATTGACGGGGAATGGCCGATTTATTCTCCGAGCAGCGAATTCAGCGTCTTCTTAATTAAAAACAGGAAAATCGCCGCTCAATAATTTATGTCTTCAATATGTTTAGGAAACGATTTTTGCGGCTTTCTGACCGCATAATCCATAGCTAACACCTCCTCCAAGCCAGTTGCGGTGATCTGCCCAGTCGCGAATAGTACAGCCGGCTTTGGTGTTGCCAAGCCAAACGACTATCCCAAAACCAGAGTTTTCTCCGCAACCGTTTGAAGTCCAATACCAGTTAGTTGGACTGAAAGGGTTGGTTCCGGTATTCCATAAGCCATCGGCTTGTAACTGGGTGGTTGTTTTTACTTCCATGCCAATGCCAGAACAGAATGTTTGCGCATCCCAATACTTCATGTATCTTGTAGAACGTACCCACCCTTTACCATTAAAATCTTTGCATTCTCCGTCCGTGATAGTACCAAGTGCGGCACATTTTACATAGCAAGAGCAACATTGACGGTTACCACCGGACGAAGCGCTTATAGAGTTTACCTTGCCATAACCCGAAGAATAGTTATTCAGGACTTTGGTACAGTCGGTGTTATAGCCTCTAACATACCCATAACGGCAGGCTATGTTACTGCTCATCGCGTTGCTTGTCGTTGCCGTGTTACATTGACTGACGGTTTCTGATGCAGTTGCTACTCTGCTTCCCACAAAATAGCAAGGCTGGCTTCCCGAACTGCTTGAAGTTGTAATCTGATACCACCCTGAAGCTGCCGAAGTATTACTGGCAATAATTCTTTCACAACTGCGATTGATATTGTTATTCCAGCCATAACGGCACTGCACGCTGCTTCCTCCGGCACTGTTGCATTGCGAAATGACTTCGGCATTCGTAGCAACACGACTGCCGACAAATACGCACGGCGTTGAAGTAGCTCCGGATGAGGTTGTGATGTTATACCAACCCGTTGCGGCAGAAGTATGGCTGGCGATAACTCCGGCGCAGCTTCGGTTAATATTATTGTTCCAACCATAACGGCAAGAAATACTGGAACTATCAGCATTGCATTGGGCGATAATATTTGCATTAGACGTAACAACGCCGTTGGTAAATACACAAGGCTGATTGTAAAGAAATGAGGTCTCCGAAGTAGCCAAGGTATAATATCCGGTTTGAGCAACTCCTTCGTTTTCTTTATAGGTTGCAGCGATTGCCGCACAAGAAGTGTTGGTGCCTTTTTGGAAGGCTTTTTTACAGGCTTTGTTATCTCCGTTGTTGCAGTTGATTATGGTTTCTATGGCTTCGTAAGAAGTGTCTGCCCAATCGGCAATGCACTTTCCTTGTAAGCATATTTCATCAACAGATAATTTACTGAAAGAACTGCTTTCTAAAACTTCTTTTAACTGTTCTTCGTTAAGGCCGGAGGAAATATCTTTGTCATAAGCAGTGGTTACGACCGGAACTCCCGTCGGCAAAGACGTAAATCCGTAGCTTGAGACATTTTCTGCCCAAATGCCATTTATTCCCCATGCTTTAGAGGTATCTTGGGCGGAATAGATGCCCGCCGATACGCCAAGCAAAGAAGCAATCTTGGCGGCTTGGATATCATTGCCTCCGCCGCTTGAAGCTATCATCGCACTGACTTTGCCGGAAGAATCTTTCCGGATACCTATTTGATAACCGGATATGTCAATGCCGATATCAGCAGGTTCAATAACTATGGTGCCGACAGATAAAACTTCTTTATTAGCTTCGATGTATTCTCCGGCAGCATTCTTAAGCAAAAGCAGAGTGTTTGCTTTGTTGATATTTTCTATGTCTTCGCGGCGTTCCGCAACGTGCTTATAAAGTATCGGGGTTAAGGCAGCTATCAACCCTAACATAACAATCGCTTCAACGGTAATACTGCCTTTATACTGAGTACGGTTCATGTGTTTTCTCCCAAGTAAAAAACAAGGCTCTGCACCTCACTGGTCTGGGAGTTCAAACACCGTAGGAACACGGCACAAAGCTTTTAGTATAAACTTGGACATAACTCTGTCTCCCAGACAACGCCTGAGATAAAGAGAGAAATACACATATAGTTCCTATGGGTGTTTGACTTCCCATTTTGGCTTTATTTACCAAAACGGTTTCATGTTAGGAGATTGATTGAAAAAAGTAAACGATAAAGCTTAGGGTTCGACCGCAACAAAGGCCGTGTAAATCATCTCTATAGCTTCCTGAGTATTCGGACCTAAGGCAGAGATGTCGGCAATGAAATCAGAGAATGCGGGTATTTCTGACGGCGAACCATTAGCAAGACGATAAGAAGCAACTTCTTTTTCGTCCCATACATCTTTGATATCAGCATAATTCAAAATGCTGCCCGCACCGATTAAGATGATTTTCTTTACTTCTATCGGTCGATGCTCTGCTGGTAAAACATCGTCTAAGACCGAAGAGAAAAGACGAGCGGCACGATTGAGTTTATATACCGGAGATTCTTCGTACTTGGTTTCGCTGAACCATAACGGTTCATCATTATCAAAGCCAGATTCATCGGCAATCCATTCATTGCCAACCGGCTCTAAGTTAATCAGGTAAACTACGCCTTTTGCCAAGACGGCAAAATCAATTGCATCTTTGCCGATTTTCAAGTCTTGAAGCAAACGAACGCCATGTTTTTCCGTAATCTGTAAAACTTCATACTTAACATCAATACGGCTGACATATTTCGGTTCGGCCAAAGTTTCCGGTGTATCGGAAATAATCCGAGGTAGCGGCTCCAACCTCTCCTCCCGCTTGGGAAGAACAGGCTCTACCTCCGGAGCAGGAGGCGCAACCGGAGTTTCTACGGTTTCCTTGGCAATGTTCTTTAAATCTGATTTAGCGTGCAAGGGAGAACGTCCGGACATATTCTTGCCGGTATTTTTCTTTGCCAAAAGTTCTTTTGCCATTACCGAAGGTTCAGGAAATGCGTCCAATGCCAAACGGCGTTTAACTCTGGCTCTTTCTTTAAAATAGCCCCAAGGCTTTTGCCAGATTTTGCTCCATTTAAGACGGATAACCCAAAACCAAGACAATAAGTAAACCGGCAAAACCGCAAAGGCAAAAATAAAGAAAGCCAACTCGCCCAAAGAATCTATGACCCAACCGCCTTGCCATTGGGAAGACAGATAGCTCCAATCATCAGGGCTATAAAAATCAAAGTTCCAAAAATAAAGGAAAAAGATTTTGACGGCACTAAAGTAAATCAATACCCAAAGTATGCTTAAAAATATAAAGCGAAACAATTTAAGGGCAAAACTCACTTACCGTCTCCTAATATTTAACCGCCAATGACTAAACGATTTTTAGCCATGGCGGTATGAAAACTAGCTTGCTTTTTTTGCCAACTGTGCCGGAAGGTCTTTAATTGCGTCTTCCAACATCTTTGCACCGGTATTTGGCGCAATCTTGGTAGCAATGATGTCTATTGCGGCTTTAGTCGAAGTATCAATAGCGTAATTCTTAACTTCGTCCGTAGCATTCTGCTCTGCCGATTGAATGCGGTCGAAAGCTTGTTCCTCTTTACGGGCAAGCTTTAAGTTCATTTTTTCTTCCGCTTCTTTTTTCAGCTTTTCGGCATTGATGTAAGCACGGTCTAAAATCGCTTTGGCTTCTTCATCGGCATTTTTGAACTTGCGTTCATATTCTGCCAACAAAGCCTGAGCTTCGTCTTTAAGCTGGCGAGCTTCATCAATACGTTTGCTGATGCGTTCGGCACGTTGCGCCGTAGCGTTTTTAACCACACGAATTATCGGACGGGCAAACACGGCAACAACAATTATAAAAGCTACACTAACCCAAAAACTGGTATCCAGATAAAAGGGAATGGCTTCGTGAGCCGCACCACTGGCGGCTTGGGCTACGGATATTATCATGCCTGCTCCTTCAAGGCGGCATCAAGCGCCTTATCAATATCTTCTTTGGAAGGCTTTACTCCGCAAAGTTTTTCAACCATGGAGGAAACTACACCTTCGGAAATTGTGCGAACTTCTTTTAAAGCCTCTTCTTTGGCTTTAGCGACTTTGTTTTCGCCTTCTTTTACCCGTTGGGCAAGTTTGGCGGTAAGTTCTTTATCCTTGCTTGCCGCCAATTCCGCCATTTCGTCCTTGGCTTCGGCAATAATCTTTTTGGCCTCTTTATTAGCACCGGCCAAAGCTTCTTCATAGGTCCGCAAAGCAGCTTCCGCAGCGGATTTAAGCTCTCCGGCTTTTTTAATATCTTCTTCCACCCGATGCTGACGCTCTTCCAACACTTCGGTTATCGGAGGCAAAGCTACCTTTGACATCAGGACATACAAAAGGGAAAACATTATAACCAGCCAAACAAGCTGGGATAAAAACCATGTCGGATCTAATTGAGGCATCTTTTAAACTCTTTATCTATAAGAAACAAAGGCACCCCCATAGCTTTTTTAAAAAAGCTTAGGGGGACTTTGTCTTGGGTAATTAGGCATAAAGGGTGATAAGGGCCAGAACCAACGCATAAAGAGCGATAGCTTCCGTAACCGCAAAACCAGCCCAACCATAAAGGTTTACGTCTGCTTTTACTGACGGATTGCGGCCAACCGTGTTGATAACGGATACCCAGATGTTCGCAACCCCTAAAGAGGCGCCAATCATACTTAAGGCACAAAGACCAACACCGATGTATTTGGCACCTTCAGCAATAAACTTATAAGCTTCAGCTTCCATTTTCTTTTCCTTCCTAAAAAACAAACAACAAAACAAACAAAGACAATTAATGCTCGTGCAGAGCTTCACCAAGGTAAATACAGGACAAAACCGTAAAGATATATGCCTGTAATAAACCTATACCAATTTCGAACAACACGATAAGGCAGTCGAAAAAGAGCGGTAAAATACCTCCAACGCCAAGCATAATAACAAAACCGGCAATAACTTTCAGCATAACGTGTCCAACCGTCATATTGGCAGCAAGACGAACGGTTAAGCTGAACGGCTTTGCTAAAAAGGAGATAATTTCGATAGGTACAAGAACCGGTATCGCAATTAACGGCGAACCCGACGGCGCAAACGTGTGCAGCCAGCCCCACCCTTTTTTACGGATACCAACCACAACGTTAAGCAAAAATGCAATTAACGCCAATGTGCCAACGGCAGAAACATGGCTGGTAAAGGTAAAAGAATACGGCAATAAGCCAAGCATATTGCCAAACATAACAAAAATGAAAATCGAGAATATAAACGGAAAATACTTACGACCTTCCGGACCGATATTTTCCTTTACTATCCCCGCAACAAACTCGTACAAAACCTCGACAACCGACTGCATAGTGCCGGGTATCAAAGATTTACGGCGCATCGCCAAAACCAAAAACAAAGTGCTTAAAACAACGGCAAGCGTCATAAATAAAGCAGAATTCGTAAATGAAATATCATAACCGTTAACTTCTAACGGAATAAGCGGTTTGATATTAAATTGTTCCATAGGACTAGCCAAAGCCACACCTCTTATTCTTTATTGTTCCTACCCGCAGATTTTTCTGCGTCTTGCTTTTTCTGCACATCGGAAACCGTACGATAGACATTTACAATCCCCGCCGCAGAACCAAGCATTAAAAAGACGATTAAAAACCACGGCGATGTCGATAACAGCTTATCAAAAACAAGACCGATGCCCGCACCAACGACAACGCCGCCTAACAGCTCGGTAGCCAGTCTTGCGCCAAGAGCCCAACCAGCAGAGAACTTAAAATCAAACATCTTTTTGGCGGGTTTGCTAAGCTCCCGAGAGACTTGTTCGATTTTTGCCTCGAACTCTTTGAGTTCTTTTTCTTCGCGTTTCGACAAATGTACTGCTCCTTTAGAGTAACAGACTATAAGCAACGGTAAGATAAGGAGTAGCCTACTTTATGTCAAGCAAGCTTATTATTTTTTTTCACCTTTTTTCAAAAGCGAGTCCAAATGAGAAAACAATTTGGCTCCGCCGGCACCGAATTCAACCTGCTCCATTCCTGCCGGAGAAACAACGACAACCGTAGGCGTTCCGTGGATAGAATACTTTGTTGAATCAGCGTCTCTTTTCGCCAATAACGCTTTTAAAAGAGCCTTGTTTTCCATACACTCTTTTGCTTTGTCCGCAGACAGTCCGCCAAGAGAAGCATAAGAGGTCAAAATGTTTCCGTAATTCGGCGATAAAGCCCACTTTCCTTGGGTGGAAAAAACGGTATCAACAAACTGCCAATAAGACTTTTCCGGCATACAATGCGCTATCATAGATGCGGCAGCTGCTCTGACTTCCAGCGGGAAATCCGAAAAATAAAGCGCAATCTTGCCACTGTCGGCATAACGTTTTTTAAGTTCGGGGAAAATCTTTTCATGAAATACAGCGCAGTGCGAACAGGTAAAAGAAGAAAAGACATATACGGAAACCGGAGCTTCGGCATTGCCGACATATCTTTCTTTGATAAGACCTTGAATCTCCGGAGAGTTAACTTTTTCCGGTTCGGCGGCAATTGCTTCGCCTGCACCAATCTGCAATTGGTTGTCTTTAATGTCTTTGACTAGCCATGCGCCGAATAAAACAACCGCCAGACAAACAGAAGCAATAACACCTATAACCAATTTCATGTTTCATTCTCCTTAATAAATCAGTCAGATGAAGAAGCTATAACCGCTTTTCCCAATCTTGCCAAGCTTTCTTGCATTTCTTCATCATCAATTCCGGCAAGCAAAGATTTTAAACCGTCGCTTAATTCCGGTGCGGTAGCCGAAGATTTTTCCGATGCCGTATCTTGCGCCGGAGTAAAAGCTTCCTGCTTTATTTTAATATCGCTGACGGCTTGATAACCAAAAAACGTGTTTATCTTTGCCAAAACGGTAAGCTTGTTATGAGACAGCTCTGCCGCAAAAGCTCCGCCCGCCACGGCAACGTGCAAAACCGCATTGTCTCGCTTGCCTTTGGGAAATGCCAGTTTTAAAGGATGGACATATTGGGCGGTTTTGGTGCCGATGATATCTTCCCAATTGACGATAATATCAATATCGCTAAAGCCTTTTTTGCCCAAAACAGGCTTTGCCAAACGGCGAATGTCAATCCCCAAAGGAGCCATATAATTGCGGCGTTTATCTTCGGAGTCTGTCATCTTTTTACAGGCCTTTAGCTTTCATAAAATCGGCAAAGCAACCACTGTTTATCGCTTTATGGACGGATTGGAAAAGACGGTTCATATAAACCAAATTATGCCAAGTCAAAAGCGTGCTTCCCAACAGTTCTCCCGCAACGGTCAAATGGTGCAGATAAGCTTTGGTATACGAACGGCAAGCCGGACACGGGCAACCGGACATAAGCGGTTCGGAGTCCGAGAAATAACGATTGTCGTGAAAATCCATTTCGCCGGAGTCTGTCAAGGCTATGCCTGAGAGTCCTTTTAAAGGCGCAATATCGGAAATCAGCAAATCCATACCCGAAGCAATACATTCCAATATTTCCGGTATAGATTGCAAGCCAAGAACCGCACACGGTTTATCTTCCGGCAAAAGCATCGTACTTGCGGCAACGGCACGCAACCATGCTTTGCGGTTTTCCCCCGGAAGCGGAGGAGCCTGTAAAAATCCGTCCGGCTTTAACGGTACGGTAAGCTTTAAAGAGCTTTCCCGTAAATCAGCATAGGCTCCGCCGGTAATAACGCCGAAAAAGGCTTGGTCTCCCTTTGGGTGGAAGGCGTCTTTTGTCCGCCGGTTCCACCGAGCCGTCCGACGTAAAAGCTTGCCTATTTTCATACGGTTACCGCCAAGAGAAGCTTCCTCATACAAGCCTAAAATGATATCCGAACCAAGCTTTTCCTGAACACTGACCGAATATTCCGGCGTGATTTTGTGGCGGCTGCCGTCAATATAAGAAGCGTAAAACAAGCCTTCTTCTTTGGCTTTACGATAAACATCGGTACGGTAAACACCCGTGCTTCCCGAGTCTGAGAAAACTATGCCCTGCCAACCCGTAAAAGGTTTGATACCGCCCGCCGCTTTTACAACATCAAGTCCGGAACGCATCAACAAACGGTAGGTGTCCGCAAAAAGCATTTCCGTGCCGCTTTCTTTGACGGATTCAGGAAACATCGCCGGTACTGCGAGTCCGCTACTTTGCGGAACAAATAACGGGGTAGAAACTTCTTTGGCGCCGATTTTTATATTTCCCGTGCGGGCTTTGTCTTCTTTGGCTTTTATCTCAAACTTTAACATGCTATTCTCTGAGTCAATTTTGGTTTTACCTTATACTACAGGCGTTTTTATGGCTTATGACAATCTTTTGCAACAGGCTTTAGAGCTCCACCAAAGCGGAGAGCTGGATAAAGCAGAAGTAATATACAGGCAAATTATGGAAACCGCACCAGAAAATACGCAAGTTATGCATTTTTTGGCAATGATTGCGGTTGCCAAGGGTGCTTTTGAGGTGGCTATCGACCTGTTATATAAGGCAATCGCCAAAGATAAAAAAGTTGCGCCTTATCACTTTAATCTGGCAATGGCTTTGCAAGGAAAAGGCTTTTATAAAGAAGCCGCAGACGAATATAAAACTGCCTTGAAACTGGATAGTTCCTTTGCGCCGGAAGCGTATAACAACATTGCCAATATTTATAAGCAAAAGGGCGATTTTAAAGCCGCCGCAAAAGCGTATAAAGATGCCATTAAAGCTGATGAAAAAGCATTTTATGCCTATAACGGATTAGGGCTTTTGTTGCGGGAAGAAGGCAACAATGCCGAAGCAATGGAATACTTCCGTATGGCAAGTGATATTGCTCCACAAGTTCCGGATTCTTTGGCGAATCTGGCGACTTCTTTGCGTATGGAGGAACGATATACGGAAGCTTTGGCGTATTATGACCAAGCTTTGGAATATGCCGATGCCATGGCGGCGGCTCGCATATACAACAGCAAGGGTATAACCTTGGAGCTTATCGGGAAAGAAAGCGAGGCTATGAACGCTTATCAAAAAGCTATTTCCTCTGATGCCGGATTTGCCGACCCTTATGCTCATGCGGGAAGCATATTCCTTAGCCAAGGAAAGCTTAAAGACGCTGAAGAAATGCTTCGAAAAGCAATTTCCTTGGACGCTTATCTGGAAGATGCTTTTGTGAATCTGGGAGTCGTGCTGTATAAAAGCGGGCTTTATATGGAAGCTATGGAAAATTACCGCCAAGCAATATTGCTAAACCCCAAAAACCCCGAAGTGTGTAATAATCTGGCTATTGCCGTGCATACTACCGGAGATTTGCAAGAGGCCGCAGGTCTATGCTTTAACGTGATTGCCATAGATGCAAAGTTTGCTCCCGTACATAATACCCTTGCCAACATTCTGAACGATATGTTCCCAAAGGATAAAGATACGGCAATAGAGATTGCCAAAGCTTGGCTTAAACACGTTCCGGATAATCCGATTGCGAAGCATACTCTGGCTTCTTTTACCAAAGATAAGAAGCTTACCAAAGCTAGCAAAGATTATGTACGGGAACTTTTTGACGGCTTTGCCGATACCTTTGATGCGCATTTGGAAGGTCTTGATTACTGCGTGCCGGACTTGTTTGCCCAAAAACTGCAATCCACCGGAAAGATGTATGATAAAGTGTTGGACTTAGGCTCGGGAACCGGACTTTCCGGCAAAGCCATACGACCGTTTGCAAAGCATCTTACCGGTGTCGACATATCAGAAAAAATGCTTGCCAAAGCCGAAAATACCAGACTTTATGACGACCTGCAAAACGCAGAAATAAATGCTTATCTGGCAACAAAGCAAAATGCTTTTGACTTGATAATTGCCGGAGATGTTATGGAATATTTCGGCGACCTTGCCCAAACCTTGGCTCTGATGCATGAAGCATTAAAAGCAAACGGCACGGTTTTATTTACGACCGAAGAAAATGCCGAAGCGGATACTTATGAAATTAAACCTTACGGACGGTTTGCGCACGGAGAAGAATACTTGCGCCGAGTCCTTGGCAATGCAGGATTTAAAAATCCGGAAATAAGTAAAGTCGTTCTGCGCAAAGAAAATTACGAAGATGTCGCCGGATTGATGATTTATGCGCAAAAATAAAAAACAAACATAAATCAGGCAAACATAAACCCTCTTGCTTGCAAGAGGGTTTAATGGTTTTAAAGGGCTTATTAAACGTCCAAGTTGACTACGTTCAAAGCATTATCCTGAATGAAATCACGGCGTGGTTCGACAACATCGCCCATTAACGTAGCAAATATTTCTTCCGCTTTGTCAAAATGGTTAATTCTGACCTGCAAAAGGCTGCGGGAGTTCGGGTCTAATGTCGTTTCCCAAAGCTGTTCCGGATTCATTTCGCCCAAACCTTTATAACGGTTGATGCTGATGCCTTTTTTGCCGGCTTTTTGAACGGTATCCGCAAAATCAACCGGACCTTTTATGGCAAATTCGGTATCTTTGGAACGGAAAATAACCTTATCACCGTAAGTTTCCCGTAAATCTGCGGAAAGCTCGGCAAGCTTTCTTCCTTCCAAAGAGGTAAGCAAGTCAACATCTACGGTGTGGGTTTGGGTGATGCCTCTTAACGTCCGGCTGAAAGTAATGCCGGAATCATTTACCAAAGCTTTCCAACCACGTTCATATTCCGGTTCCAAGCTGTTTAAACGGCTGACAACCTCGGCGGCATATTCACCGGCTTTCGGCGAATCAAAACGTTCCGGAGAGAACATATTTAAAATCGCCATTTGTTCAATAATATGCGCCGGAACTTTCTTCGCCAACGAAGTAACCAAATGCTTTATCTGGCGAGCTTCCTCTGCCTTGGCTTTTAAATCCGCACCGGCAATTTGTACGCCGTCAGAGATTAAAACGGCATCGGTAACTCCGGAGTTTAAAAGATATTCTTCCAT
Organism: Alphaproteobacteria bacterium; assembly: GCA_017507765.1. Classification (GTDB taxonomy): domain Bacteria; phylum Pseudomonadota; class Alphaproteobacteria; order CACZRW01; family CACZRW01; genus RGIG5556. The sequence goes on from JAFWAG010000032.1 coordinate 147,181, forward strand.
TTCACGGTCATCTTTTAAGTATATTTCCGAATTACCTTTTTTCGCACGGTACAAAGGCGGTTGGGCAATATAAATAAAGCCTTTTTCAATCAACCCCGGCATCTGACGGAAGAAGAACGTCAAAAGCAAAGTTCGGATATGGCTGCCGTCAACGTCAGCATCGGTCATGATAATGATTTTATGATAGCGGCATTTGTCCGCATTAAAATCATCTCTGCCTATGCCCGTACCCAAAGCCGTAATCAAAGTACCGATTTCTGCCGAGTTAAGCATACGGTCAAACCTTGCCCTCTCGACATTCAAAATCTTACCTCTTAACGGCAAAATAGCCTGATTGTAACGATGACGTCCTTGCTTTGCCGAACCGCCCGCAGATTCACCCTCCACCAAGAAAAGTTCGGAAAGAGCCGGATCTTTTTCCTGACAATCAGCAAGCTTTCCGGGAAGTGAAGATATGTCCAAAACACCTTTGCGGCGGGTAAGTTCTCTGGCTCGACGAGCGGCTTCTCTGGCGGCTGCCGCTTCAACTACCTTCATGATAATTTTACGGGCTTCGGCAGGGTTTTCTTCCAACCACTGCTCAAGCTTATCCGCAACAACATTTTCAACAACCGGACGGACTTCCGAAGAAACCAACTTATCCTTTGTTTGCGAAGAAAACTTCGGATCAGGAACTTTTACCGATAAAACACAGGTTAAGCCTTCGCGCATATCATCGCCGGAAAGTTCAACCTTTTCCTTTTTCGCTATACCGCTGTTTACGGCATAGTTGTTGATGGTACGAGTTAAAGCACCTTTTAAACCGGCTAAATGCGTACCGCCGTCCCGCTGAGGAATGTTGTTGGTAAACGCCAAAATGTTTTCATGATAGCCGTCCGTCCATTCCAAGGAAACTTCCACAAAAATACCGTTCTTGTCGCCTTTTATCGAAATAGGCTCCGTTTGCAGAGAGTTTTTATTCTTATTTAAGAAGCGGACGAACTCTTCAATACCGCCTTCGTAATGGAAATTAACGCTCTTTTTCTCGGCATCTCTGGCATCGGTAAGGCTTAAAAATACGCCGGAATTAAGGAAGGCAAGTTCCCGCATACGGTGTTCCAATGTCGGAAAATCAAAAGTCGTGTTCGTAAACGTTTTCGCCGAAGGAAGGAAGGTTATTTCCGTTCCCGTCTTACCGTCAGGAGCGTCGCCGACAACCGCTAAAGGTGCAACCGAAACACCGTCCCTGAACTGCATATAATGTTCTTTGCCTTCACGCCAAATCCTTAAATCCATACGTTCGGACAATGCGTTTACAACCGACACGCCAACACCGTGCAAACCGCCGGAAATCTTATACGAGTTCTGGTCAAACTTACCGCCGGCATGAAGCTGAGTCATAATTACTTCGGCGGCAGAAATACCTTCTCCGGCATGAAGACCGACAGGAATGCCTCGCCCGTTATCGCTTACCGTTACCGAACCGTCCGGATTGATAGTAACTTCCGTCTTGGTACAATAACCCGCCAAGGCTTCGTCAATCGAGTTATCCAAAACTTCGTACACCATGTGATGAAGTCCCGAACCGTCGTCCGTGTCGCCGATGTACATTCCCGGACGCTTACGAACAGCCTCGAGTCCTTTCAGAACTTTAATCGAGTTTGCGTCATAACTGTTTTCTGTCTTTTTTTCTTCCGTCATTTTCTTACCACTTATAATTAAGCTACTGCTGCGGAAACCACAGCATTTTCTACATCAAAAAACTGCGCTTTGCCATATAAAGACTCAAACGGAGAAGGCTCCGTTCCGGTCAGCCAAACTTGAGCATTCAAGCCAAGTAAAATAGCAAATAAGGCATCTCGCCGTTTCTTATCTAAATGAGCAGCCACCTCATCAAGAAGCATAACCGGAGCATGCCCCGACTGCTGTATCTGCGCCCTGCTTTGGGCAATAATAATTGAAACCAACAAGGCTTTTTGTTCTCCGGTAGAGCATAAAGCCGCTTCCATTCCCTTTTCATGGCGCACTAGCAAATCCGTTTGATGAGGACCGGAAACAAAGCCGCCGTCAGCAAAAATGCCTCTGCTTCGTTCCAGCTTTTCCCTGAAACCGTCTTCTATTTTCAAAGCCGGTTCGGAAGCCAGAAGATTTTCCAGTTCTCCGTCCAAACTGATTTCCGCCCGAGGAAAAACTCCGTCGCCTTCCGCCAAGAAAGGCTGTAACCGCAATATGAGTTCACGACGTGCCGCCGCAACCGCAACCCCATATTCCGCCATCGTGTTTTCCAAAGCTTTTAACCACCCCGAGTCGGTACAACCTTCCCGAAGAAGGCGTCCCCACTGCTTGTAAGCATTGGCGTAAGCGGTTGTCCTGCCCGCATGGCCACTGTCAAAAGCTTGAACCAAACGATCCAGAAAGCGTCTTCTTTGCGAAACTTCGCCGCAAAACAGTCTGTCCATTGCCGGAGTCAGCCAAACCGCACTCATAAGTTCGCCCAAATCACTTTGCGACTTTGCCGGTTGGCCGTTAATCCGAACCTGACGCCGTTCAACGCCCTCTTTAACTCCTTCGCAACCGGTGCCTACTTCAAACTCCCCTAACGGAGAGGATATCGTAGCGGCAACTGCCCAGCGAACCGGTAAGTGCGCAATGTTGTTTTCGTTTGCAGTTAAAAGCTCTGAATTGTGGCGCGCAACATCGGCAAAACGTGCGTGCCGCAATCCTCTTCCCGGAACCAAGAAAGATATAGCTTCTAACATATTAGTTTTGCCGGCACCGTTATTGCCGGTCAAAATAACCGGCGTTTCCGTGTCAACTTCCAGAGCTAACGACGAATAGCAACGGAAGTTTGTAAGCTTTAACTTACAAATCCCTGCTTTACGGTTAGTTCCAAATCCGGACATTAAACCCTCATCGGCATAATTACATAAATAACGCTCGAGTCGGACAAGTCGTTAACAACTACCGGAGAAGATGAATCCAACAAAGAAAGCTTTACTTTCGCTCCTTTTGTCTGACCCAAAATATCCAAAAGATAACGGTAGTTAAAACCAACTTCCAAAGCCGCGCCACCGTAAACAGCCTCTAAATCCGTTTCGGCGCTTCCTTCCTCTGCCGAGGTGGCAGAGACTACCAACTTGTTTGTATCTATGCCCAAACGAACGCCACGAGACTTTTCGGAAATAACCGCAACACAATCAACCGCCGAAGCCAAAACATCAGCTTCAACTTCCATAAACTTGTCATTGCCGGACGGAATAACCCTTTCATATTCCGGATAGGTTCCGTCAATCAATTTAGACGTCAAAACAACATCGGCAATTTTAAAGCGAATCTTGGTCGGAGAAAGAGAAACTTCTATATCCTGAAGCAATTCGGAAACCAATTTCTGCATTTCGCCGATTGTCTTTTTCGGAATGATGACACCCGGCATATCCGCTGCGCCCTGCGGCAAAGGAATCTCTGCACAGGCAAGGCGATGTCCGTCCGTAGCCGCCGCCCGAAGAATTGAGCCATTGGCATCTTTCTTTTCATGAATGTAAATACCGTTCAGGTAATAGCGAGTCTCTTCCTGAGAAACCGCAAAAACCGTGCGGTCAAAAAGGCTTTGCAACTGCGCAGAAGTGAGCGTGAAATTACACGGCATATCACCTTCGGAAATAGTCGGAAACTCTTCGCCAGGAAGCGTGGCCAAAGAAAATCTTGCCCGTCCGGAAACCAGATTCAAAAGACCCTTTTCTTTATCAAGAGAGAAATCAACGTCGGCTCCCTCCGGAAGCTTTCTGGTTATCTCTAAAAGCTTGTGCGCAGAGGCAGTAACCGAGCCTTCTTCGGCAACCTTTGCCGATGCGGATTCAATAACTTCCAAATCCATATCCGTAGCCCGAATGGTTATCCGTTCCTCCGGAGCTTTGCCAACCTCTATTTTTATGTTGGAAAGAATGGGTATAGTCTGCCTTTTTTCCACAACGTTTTGCACATGGGATAACATCTTCAGCAGGACGCTTCTTTCGATAGTAAACTTCATTGATAACTCACCTTAAAAACTGACAATAAATGGCAGAAAAGCTATACTTCCGCCTAATTCGCAGATAGTATAGCATAAACTGGCAATTTCAAAAGCTTAAAAACGTTTTTTATGCGCTTTTTTTTCAGGATTAGCGCATAGCGAATCGAGATGTTAAGCACCCAAAATACGGGTCAAAAGAAGTATGTCTTCCGAAAGGGCGGAATCCGTCTGCATAAGCTCCTCAACCTTCTTTACGGCGTGCATAACCGTCGTGTGATCACGGTCAAACTTTCTGCCGATATCCGGCAAGGAACGAACCGTCAGTTTCTTTGCCAAATACATTGCAATCTGACGAGGACTGGCAACACTTCTTTCCCGACGTTCAGAACGCAAATCAGCAATGCGGATTTTGAAATATTCCGCCACCTTGGTTTGAATCTCGTCAACCGTAATCTTGCGGTCGCAAGCACACAAAAGGTCTTTTAAAATCTCTTTCGTGCTGTCCAAAGTTATCTGCCTGCCAATAAGTTCGGCATGGGCAACCAAGCGCTTTAAAGCACCTTCAAGTTCACGAACATTCGTACTGATGTGCGAGGCTAAAAACTCTATGACTTCGGGAGGAACATCGCTGCCCATAGCCATAACTTTGCTTTGCAGAATGCCAAGCCTCAGTTCATAGGTGGTCGGGTGAATATCCGCAACCAAACCGCAGCCAAGGCGAGTCTTTAAACGGCTTTCCATACCGTCAAGCTCGGTCGGAGACTTGTCTGCGGATAAAATTATCTGCTTACCTTCGTCAATCAAAGCGTTAAAGGTATGGAAAAACTCTTCCTGTGTGGCATCTTTGCCGCTGATAAACTGAACATCGTCTATCATCAAAACGTCAACCGAACGGAACTGTTCTTTGAAATGCATTGTGTCTTTACTGCGCAATGCCTGCACAAACTTGTACATAAACTTTTCCGCCGAAAGATATAATACCGTGCGAGAAGGGTCTTGCTGACGGATATGCCATGCTATGGCGTGCATCAAATGCGTTTTGCCGAGTCCAACACTGGAATACAAATACAGCGGATTAAAAGAAACATCTTTGGATTCCGCAACTCTGCGAGCCGCCGCATAAGCAAACTCATTAGGCTTGCCAACGACAAAGTTCGCAAAAGTATAACGGGAATCCAACGGCGCCGAAATGTCTTCTACCCCTGAAGCCGGAACCAAAGAATGACACGGTGCTACAATCGGCGCAGTGTTAAGCACCGGAGCTTCCGTTTCGGAAGCGGAATTATTGCTGACCAAACGGGAAGAATCCATGCCGCAGGAAGCTTTTACTTCAAAATATACTTCCTTTATTTCCGGATTATGCTCTTGCCAGATGCTTTGAATCCGGTCGGAATAATTCTTTAAAATCCAGTCCTTCATAAAGCGAGTCGGAACAAACATTTTTACCCGTCCGGAAGCCATACCGCCGATTGCCATCGGCTCTAACCAACTGGAAAACGCAGATTCTCCAAATTCGTCACGCAAGTCGTTCCTGACTAAACCCCATTGTTCCGAAACTTGATTTTTTATAAGGCTCTCAGCCATATCCCTCTTCAACCCCAAAAAAGTTAGCGTATCTAAACGACAATTATTCCCTTAAAGCTTCCGCACAAGCTTTTTTGCCGTCCAGCCTACCCATGTTTGCTGTGTTTCAAAGAAGTGTTAAAACTTCATTAACGCGAATATTAAATAAGAATCTTTGGTTGGCAATATGAAAGAATACGTTTTATGCAATTAAAAAACTTGACGCAACATCTTGTAGAATGAGGGGTTAAATTGACCTAGTTGAGCTATAAAACAGGTAAAAAATATTTTGCGTTTTGCAAGTCCGTTTTGAACACCCAGATAAAACAAAAGCCCCCGCAAATCAGCAGGGGCTTTTTGAACTTAGTTTTGCGCAGAGTCTAAGCTTTAATCGCTTTCAATCTGGCGCAGAGTCTGGAAACTTTGCGAGCAACTGTGTTCTTGTGCATGACGCCTTTGTTTACGCCTTTTGCCATTTCGGATTCGGCTTTAATAAAAGCGGCTACCGCTTCTTCTTTGTTTCCGCCTTTAATGGCAAGCTCTGCCTTTTTAATAAAGGTACGGATGCGGCTTCTGCGAGCACCGTTTACGGCTGCACGGGCGGCATTTGCTCTGATACGTTTCTCAGCCGATTTATGATTGGCCATAGTATTTACCTGCTTTTTCTAACAATAAAAACAAAACGAGGGTGTCCTTTTAATATAAGCAAGGAAAATAGTCAAGGAAAAACTTGAAAAAATTATCCCAAAAGCTTGTTTGGTAACTTTTTCTTTCTTTTTGTCGGCGAAAAGGAACCGGCTTTATAAAAGTTTACTCTTTGGCCAGATAAGCTTTTATGCTTTCTTTGCAATCAGCACCGCTTAAAGATTCAATAAAATGCTGGCGACCACGGCGGATTCCTTCGTCCGCAGAAAGACCGAAAGCAGCATTAACGCTTTTCTTGGCAAGCTGTAAAGCCGACGAAGACATATCCGCTATTCTTTCCGCCGTCCGCATGGCGTCCGGAATTAAATCGGCAAGAGGTACAATCCGGCTTACGAGTCCACATCTTTCTGCTTCCGCCACTTCCATATTACGGCCGGAAAGAATCATTTCCATCGCCTTGGATTTGCCTACTTCTCTCGCCAACATATATCCTCCGAAGTCTATCGGTAGCATGGATAAGGTAATTTCCGGATAACCAAAACGGGCGTTATCTGCCGCAAGAACAATGTCGCACAGTAAAACCAAAGATAAGCCTGCACTTAAAACATAACCGGAAACCGCTGCGATAACCGGCTTTTTACAGTTTTGCAACGAGTCTTCAACCTGAGAAAAGGCGTACAGGAAATCGTCTTTGGTATCAGAGCTTTCCAATTCCTTGATATCGATACCGACACAAAAAGCTCTGTCAGAACCGGCCAAGATAATGGCTTTTACTTCTTCGGAAGCGGTAAAATCGCTTAAAGCTTCTTTCAGCTCTTTTAACATTTCCAACGACAATGCGTTAAGCTGGCGAGTCTGATTTAAGGTTATAATCCCCGTCTTGCCGATAATTTCCGTGCTGATATGGCTAAACGACATAATGCTCTCCTTTATTTCTGTACGGTCTTGAGTTCAAAACGAACGGCAAACGGAGGCTTGGTTCCGCTGATATCTATACAAAGCTGTTCATCTTCCCGCAAGTAACAACTTTTTTGTTTGCCATTTTTCTGCTGCCACCCCAAAGGAGGAAGCGATTCTTCGTAAAACTTCGTAATATCAACTTTTGAGGCTTTGGGAGACGCCGACATATAAACTTGAATAAAGCGGCCTTCCGGCGAGTCGAAACTCATTGTGCCGTCCTCTGCCAAAGACATTCCTTCCATTAACGGAATGTCTTCAAAACCGGGGACAAAAGAAGATTCGGAAAAATCATCGGCAAGTAAAGCCGGAGAAAATCCCATAAGCGTAATAAGAAAAGCGATAATAAAAGTTTTAGTCTGCATATTTATCTTTTTACCTTTCTTAAACTTTGCGAATCAAACTTGTTTACGTGGGCAATAATATGTAGCCCGACCATTTAAAGATATCTTCTTTACCCCGCCGCAAACCTTTTTCCAATTGCAATCCTCGCAAGTTTGTCCTTCACGGCCATAAACTAATAATTGCGAGACAAACTCTCCTTTCTTGCCGTCGGAATGACGGTAGTCACGGAAAGTAGTTCCTCCGGCCGCAATTGACTTTAACAGCAAATCTTTAATTACGGAAACTAAAGTTTTGGCTTGTCCCAATGATACTTCCTTTGCCGGACGCAAAGGCGAAAGTCCGGAAATAAATAAAGCCTCACAAACATAAATATTACCGAGTCCCGCAACAATACTCTGGTCTAACAACGCAGTTTTTACCGGTATTTTTGTTGTGCTTAGCTTGGCTTTCAGATAGTCGCCGTTAAAGCCTTCTTCCAAAGGCTCTATGCCCATGTCTTTAAACATCGGTTGGTCGTAAAGTTCGTTTTCCTCTACCAACAAAATAAGACCAAAACGACGAGGGTCGGAAAAAACCAATTCCTTACCGGAAGCAAACTCTAAAATAACGTGGTCGTGCTTGCCTATCGGCTGCATGGTTTCATGAACCAAAAGCTTTCCCGTCATGCCAAGATGCGCAATAATTACATCGTCCTTGGAAAGATGAATTAAGATATATTTGCCTCGGCGGGTAACCGATTTTATGCTTTGGCCTTCGACCCGAGGAATAAAATTATAGGGTATGCGAGTGCCTTTGCGCAGTTCATAACGGTTTATCGTGGCTTTCTTTACGGTTTCTCCGCTTATATGCTGGTCTAAATAACGACATACCGTTTCAACTTCAGGTAATTCTGGCATAGATGCGTCCTTAACTATATACTTAGCGAATCATGTTATTTACTGATTTTAAGGATATTTTTGCAGATGTTAAGTAATCTTATAAAAAGTTGGCAATTATATTTCATTTTGCAGCAGAAAAATCCTCAAAAACTACAGGAATATATGCAAAAGAAAGCTTTTGCTTTTTGGGGAGTCGCACAGAAAATATTTCCTGAGTACTCTTTTTGCCCTCCCTTACTTGAGCAAGAATACTTGGCAGAGGTCTTTAAAGATGAAATCGGCCAAGAATTAAACAGCCTTTTTACAAGCATAGATACCAATCCGCTTAGTTCTAATTATCTTTTTACGGATTTTGCGGGAATCACAGCGGAAGGTAATAACGTTATAATCAGAGTAAACAATCCGCAGATTTTTAATGATTTAGATTCTGAGCTTGGTCTTCTTTATTATATTAAAGGAAAGAGTGCTTTTTCTTTTTGTCGTTTATTTATTGCCGAAGAAATTAAACTTATCGAATATTATGCCGATTTGCGCATAGTCGGAGCAGCTATTGAAAATGCAAATGACGGGCATCAGGTTGATTGGGAAAAATCCGGAAAGAATGTTTTGGTGTATACGAAAACCGGAATTATTTATGACGACTTAACCAATGTTGTCGTTGAACCTAAATTAACGGAAATCAGTATGCCTTTTTTAAGCGAGAATACCGTTCAAAATATTCTTACTTCGGATAGTCCGGGGAAACGCTTTGAACGCAAAAACAGAAGACGCTAAAAATTATTTTTTCCGCTTTGCCATGCTGGACAAGGATTTATAAATGTTTTCCGCATTTGCTTTGGCTTGCGGAACGCCAAGATACGCCGCTTTATTATACAAAGACATTGCTTTGGGAAGATTTTTCGGAACTCCGGTGCCGGTAGCGTAAAGCCAGGCAAGCATCTCTACGGCTTCGGGATTAGAGAGGTCGGCGAGTCTTTCAATTTTCGCAACATCAAAGGGAGTCGGAGAGCCTTTCTTGACCGCTAAAACCGTTTGTAACCATTCTTGACGCTCTTTTTGTTTGCGAACTTCTTCGCTTTCGTAAACGTCGCTTTCCAAAACGCCGATAATATTGTCTCCGGTGGTCGGAACGCTTACGTCAATCCGGTTGCGGTTTTCCTGCCGAACCTCTGCGCCGGAAAAATACGCCGGAAGTCTGCCTTGGTTTTCTTCCATAACAACTTGGCGGTAAAGTTCTTCCAAGCTTAAGCCAAATGACGCATGAGCAAAAGACGGAGCAAAGATTATTGCGCCGAAAATAAAGTAAGCTCTTGTCAAAATACGCCCAAACTTCATAATGATGAAAAACCTCTAACCCAAGATAAGGAAGATTATGAAGAAAATACCTATACCAATAACTCGCCTTACGCAAGATTCCGATTTACCTTTGCCTAAATATGCCACAGAACTTTCTTCAGGGCTAGACCTATTGGCAGATATTTCCGAACCCGTAACAATTGAACCTTTCGGGCGAGTCTTGATACCTACCGGAATCGCTATCGCCATACCCGAAGGAATGGAAGCCCAAGTCCGCTCCCGCTCCGGGTTGGCATACAAAAACGGTATTATGGCGCTTAATTCGCCAGGAACCATTGATGCTGACTACCGCGGAGAAATTAAAGTCATTCTTTATAATTCCAGTAAAGATAATTTTGTGGTAGAAAGAGGAATGAAAATTGCTCAGCTGGTTTTTGCCCCCGTTATTATGATTACATGGGAAGAAACGGATTCTTTGGAAGATACTTCAAGAAGCAGCGGCGGCTTTGGGTCAACGGGAGTATAAATGTTTAAAGTAAGTGCCTTTTTTATTCTTTGTCTTGGAGTCCTTGCGGCAGTACCGCAGGCAAATGCGCAAAGTACTTCTTTGCCTTTGCCCAGGTATGTTTCTTTGCGCTCGGCAGATGTAAATATGCGCACTGGTCCGGGGGTACGCTATCCCGTAGAATGGAATTATAAAAAAGCCGGACTGCCCGTGGAGATAATCGCTGAATTCGGAAATTGGCGGAAGATAAAAGACTGGGACGGAACTCGGGGCTGGGTTACCAAAAGCCTTTTATCCGGCAATCGCACTTTCCGAGTCTTGGCTACGTCTAATCTAAGGCGTTCACCGACCGAAGATTCCCGCCTTATGGCCAGAGTCGAGTCCGGTGTTATCGGTAAGCTTATCCAATGCCCGAATGATAAACCGACTTTCTGCCGTGTGGAAGTAAAGGGCTATCAAGGTTGGTTAAAACGTTCGGAAATATGGGGTGTATATCCGAATGAGATTTTGGAATAACCTGCCAAAGACTTAATTATTTCGGTCCGCAAAAGGCGTAAGTGTTGAGTTTTGTCCAGACATTACCGTACGAACCGTCATAATCTAAATGGCGCCATTCTGCGTCAGATTTATTGGTACCAAGACCAACATACCAACCGCACCCATCTTTACTGTCATGACAATCATGAGGGTCTGATGTCCAATGCCAATACGTTACACTGAACGGGTTTGTGCCGGTGTTCCATAATCCGGCGGCTTGTATTTCTGCTCTGGATTTCGGCTCCATACCTAAATTATTACAGAATGTTACGGTCTCGACATAAGTCTTGGGAGTCTTTGAGCGTACCCAACCCCAACCGTTAATATCTCGGCATTCTCCGTCGCTTATCGTACCAATTCTGGCGCAAGTGGGAATGCAGGCACAGCATTCCCTCACACCGCCGGAAGCCGTGGTGATAGAGTTTGTATTATCTGTTCCGTCCGGATAATTAGTCACAAGACGCTCACAAGTAGTGTTATAATCATTTACATAACCATAACGGCACGCAATGTTTGTGTTCATTTCTTCACTGGAAGTAATCGTATTGCATTGCGCTATTGTTTCGGCGGCGGTAGCAACTCGGTTGCCCACAAAGTAGCATGGTACCGAAGTAGCCGTGGTCGAAGTCGTAATATTATACCAACCCGAAGCCGCAGAGCTATTCGTCGCAATCAC
>JAFWAG010000033.1 GCA_017507765.1 Alphaproteobacteria bacterium
ATTGCGAGTCGCTTACGGTGGACGTGGTACTATCAGCGATGTTCAGCAGCCAAGGTATGGAAGGCAGATTTTGGACATAATCAACCCCTTCTAAAAAAACTTTTAGAGGGAAGCTATCAACGAATCTTCGGATAAGCCTGATGTTCACGTACTATTTGTACGCTGGAACCTCAGGCTTTCCTTGTTTCGCCGATATCTTCTCCTTTAAAAGTTTTTTACCCTCTTTGTGGCGGTGGAAAGTTGGAGTAAAGGTTTTGGTGCAGCACGGTAATTTAGCCGCTTTTATCGTCTATCTCAGGCTTTCCTTGTTTCGCCGATATCTTCTCCTTTAAAAGTTTTTTACCCTCTTTGTGGTGGTAGAATGTCGGGAGTAAAGGTTTTGGCACAGCACGGCAATTTAGCCGCTTTTAAGGCTTGTCGAGCTACTTGCTTAAAGAAGCCGCAGTTAAAAAACAGTTTGCTAAAAAAAGGAAGTCTGCCTGATAACAGTATTTTATAATTCCTTAGAAGGAAAAGCCTCTGCTTGGCGGCATTTCACGGTTGGCCCGCATCATGCCGTAAGTATCTGCGTCCGTGATGCTTACTTCTTCCAAAACTAACATACCGTTGGTGGAAGAACGGTTCATCGTGGCTTTTAAATAAGGCTTATCAAGTCCTTCGGTCCATAACATTTCCACTAAATCCGAAGGCATACCGTATTTTTCAATCACTCTTTGCCAGAAAGCTTTTCTTCTTTCCCGCTTTTTAAATACGGCTTCGGTACTGGTGCCAAGAGAGTAATCACCTTCGCTGACATAAGTTATCTTATAAGAAAGGTTGTCGCCGAAAGAACTGGTGAAATTAACTTTGATTTTCTCTTTGTTTGCTTGGTTGGCAAGACGGATTTCCGAAATGTAACGTTCGCCCTTCTTTTCTGCCATGTTTTTGATGCATTCTTGGGTGGCGGTATAAACTAAGTATCCGGCGTCTTGACAGGTTTCTTTGTATTTCCAACTTAAAAATCTGGGGATATTGTAAATCGTATCAACCAAAGTAAAGTTATATTCTTTGGCTGCTTCTTCTGCTTCTTCCGGAGTCATGCCAAGACCAATGCCGGCTATGTCAAAACGGGAAGCGTCAATAAGGCGGGTAAAAGCAGGCTGTTTATCTTCTTTGGGTTGGGTTGCTTCGGGTACGGTACCTTTGCCAAGAGTCGGCAAAGCGTTCTTGGTAAAGCCGATATCCAAAATCGGTGGAAGCGGAACTACCAATTGGGTTGGAGCAGAAGACGATGTACCTGCCGGAGTCTCGGTTCCGGCGGCGGGAGATTGAGTATTTGCAGGTGCATTGTTGGCCAAGGGAATTGGTAAGTCCGGAAGGTCAAACATACTGTCGTTGTTGGCAGAATTGTCTTCGCTTGTTACCGGAATCTTACGAAACTCTAAGGTAGAGTCGACTTTTTTATCTTCGGCAAAGGCGTTTGCCGCATAATTTCCTACTGCCGCTAACAGCCCGAAAAACAGAAAGATTTTGCTAGGTTTGAAAATCAAGTTTTTAATCCCTTATCAAAAAGAGTTGCATCTGCTACATTCTGATTATTAAAACAAGTTTTGCGCTTAATTTAAAGGATAAATGTTAAGGAGGCACTAATATTATGTCAAAATTAAAAACTTTGGGCGTGTTCTGCGGCGGTTCGGACGGAAATAATCCTGCTTTTTTGCAGGCCGGAAGGGATTTGGGTAAAGAACTGGCGGAAAAGAAAATCGAGCTGGTATACGGTGCCGGATTTACAGGAATTATGGGCGCTTTGGGAACCTCTGCGCATGAAAATAAAGGGCGCTTGGTCGGCGTAATCACCAATCATTTGCAACGCAGCGAACGCCCGACTTTTACCATAGATGAACTGATTATCGTTTCCAGTATGCATTTGCGGAAAGATATTATGTTTAACCGTTCAGATGCTTTTTGTATCTTGCCGGGGGGAATCGGAACTTTGGACGAGCTGTTTGAAATTATGGCAATGCGCCAAATCGGGGAAACCAACAAGCCGATTATCGTTGCCAATATCGACGGTTTCTGGGACCACTTCAACGGTCTTTTGAAAGAGCTGATTAAAAACGAATTTGCTCAGGAAAAGCATGAGCATCTGGTTACCGTTGTAAATAGCGTGGACGAGGTAATTCCTACAATTGAAAGAGAGTTGGCAAGTTTAAACGGATAGGTGTGTCTTTTTAGTAACGTTATGGTTAATTTTTGCAAAAAATATCCCTAAAGATATACTTTTAAACTTGTTTTAATTTGGTTTTTGTATTTACTTAGACAATATTATTTTTCTGAAAGTTGAGACTGATGAAGCAAAAGCTGAAAAAACTTTGGTTGCCCCTTAAAAAGACTGCAATGGCGGCAGTTCTTTCCTCTGTGTTGTTTTTGGGGGCGTGTGCGGCAACGACTTCGTCGGAGTATGCTTATGCGGTTAATGATCCGTTTGAGCCGGTAAACAGAGTTACTTTTGAATTCAATCAGATTGTCGATAAAATAGTTTTAAAGCCGGCGGCGATGGTATATCGGACGGTGGTTCCGCCTATCTTCCAAGATATACTTACCAACTTTTTCAGCAATTTATTTACGCCGGTAGTATTCTTTAACAATATCCTGCAGGGGGATTTTGAACAGGCGGGAATGACCCTTGGCCGCTTTATGACAAATACCGTTTATGGTTTCGGCGGTACAATGGATATTGCTTCCCGTTTGGATATTCCCAAAAGTAAAGCTGATTTCGGCATGACGTTGGCGAAATGGGGCGTTCCGGAAGGTCCGTATTTGGTTTTACCTATCTTTGGTCCGGCAAATACCAGAGAGGCTTTCGGTGTTGGTGTTGATTTCTTTATGAACCCTATAAATATTGCGGCAATGAATCCTCACAACGAAAAACTTGCTAATTTGGATTGGATAAGGTTCGGAGTGGAAATCGTTGCAGTTCGGGCTTCGGCTGTGGAACTTTTGGACGATTTGGAACGTAACTCTCTGGATTTGTATGCCGCTACCAGAAGTATGTATCGCCAAAATCGGGAATATGTTATTCGGGGAAAAAATAAAGCCGATAACCAAGATTATGATTTTGATTTTAATATAGAATAATAATTAAGGAGATGATGAAATGAAGAAATATGCCATTTTAGGATTGGCTCTTCTGTGCGGATTTGCTTTCTTTACGGCAAAGGACTGTGCGGCAAAATCATCTGATCCTGCGATTGCTTTTGTGGAAAATCTTGCTGATGAGTTTATCACCAAGATATTTACCGCCAAGAGTTCGGAAAAAGCCAAAGTTGATAACTTCCGCAAAACGTTTTTAAAAAACTGTGATTTGGATTTTATCAGCAAGTTCGTTTTGGGTAAGGCTTGGCGTACCGCTTCGGCAGAGAATAAAGAAAGCTTTACCAAACTGTTTTCCGAAAACGTTATTCTTACTTGGGCGGGACGTTTTAAAGAATACAACGGGCAGACAATAAAAATTACCGGAACCAGACCGGCGCAATCCGGACAGCTTTATGTGGATTCTCAGGTAATTTCTCCGGTGCCGAATACCGCTCCGATTGCTTTGGTGTGGCGTTTGAAAAACGTGGACGGGGATTATAAAATTGTTGATTTAATCATTGAAGGCGTAAGTATGGCAATGTCATACCGTAATGAATATGCGGCAATTTTGCAGGCTTCGGGCGGAGATATCGCCAAGCTTACCGAGTCTTTGGAAAAGAAAAATAAAGCTTTGGCAAAAGACTTAGGAATCTAAGCTTTTTGTTTGCTTTGTCAGCATGATAAAAAAGGCTTTATACCGGAGAGGTCAGAGCTTTTAATGTGGCTATTCCGGAAGGTCTTCGTCTAAGATTGCCATGTTGAAATCGTAAGAAAGTTCACCTTCTTCAAAGTTGCGGTAAATAACACCGATGAACTCTCCGCCAACGTGTACTTCAACCGGAGCATCTTTGCCGGAACCGTCTTTTAAGGATATTCTTTCGGTGCCGAAAACGTTGCGCAGATATTGCTGAACTCTTTGGATTTCTTTGGTATTCAATCTTTCCTCCATGGTTTTTTCTTCCTGCATATAGCATAGACTTTTAAGTTTGACAAATATACTTTTTTTGGTAAACTTACGCCCCTTACTTCCGGGAAAGAGAATCTTTATAAGGTTCCACTTTTAAAGGCAAAGGGTAGTCTTTAAAGGGATACCGGGACAACAAAAATAAACTTAGAGGTTTTATTATGACTAAACGCTTGCAAAGCAAATATAAAATTGACCGCCGTCTTGGCGTTAATCTGTGGGGCAGAGCTAAAAGCCCCGTAAACCGCCGTGAATACGGCCCCGGTCAGCACGGTCAGCACAAAGGTAAGCTTACCGATTACGGCGTCCAGCTCCAGGCTAAGCAGAAAATTAAAGGCTATTACGGAAACGTTTCCGAAAAGCAACTCCGCAAGTATTTTGAAGAGGCCAAGCGTCGCCACGGCGATACTTCCGAAAACTTAATCGGAATCTTGGAAACTCGTCTTGACGCTGCGGTTTATCGTTTGAAGTTTGCTCCTACGGTTTTTGCTTCTCGTCAGTTCATTAACCACGGACATATTAAAGTTAACGGCAAACGTGTTAATATTGCTTCTTATCTGTTGAAAGAAGGCGATGTTATCGAAGTCAGAGAGAAATCCAAAGACTTGGCTATCGTTTTGGAAGCTTTGGCTTCTACGGAACGTGAAGTACCGGATTATTACGAAGTAGACGAAAAAGCCCTTAAAGGTACTTTCTTAAGAGTGCCTAAGTTGGCTGATGTTCCTTATCCTGTTCAGATGGAACCGAATCAGGTCGTCGAATTGTACTCTCGTTAAGAGTTGTCGGTTTGAGTTTAAAGCAACGGCTTCCTTTATCGGAGGCCGTTGTTTTTTCTTTGGCAGATAATCTGTTCGTTGCCATTGAAAAGGTTGACAAAAATATAAGCAAAGATATTATATGCGGATAGGTAAACAGAAATCTTTAATGCTTTGGGAAAGGTTGGCATGGCAGGAATAGAAAGAGACAGTATAGGCACAGATGCTTTGTGTACCAGTGGGGCATTGGTTGGTTCTTTTATCGGTGTACTTGGTTGTGCCGGTTTAAATATTACATCTTTGCCGGCGGTGGCTACGGTCGCAATGTGCGGAGCTGTCGGTTGCTTGTTGATGAATGCCGATCATGAAGGATATGCCTTGACGCCTACTTTGGTCGGAACGATTAGTACGGCAGTCGGTTTTGTCATTGGCGGGACAATCGGAAGCCTGCCGGGTGGTTTGGTCGGTTTCTGCGGTATGGTCGGCGGAGCTATGGCGGGCGGAATACTGGCACGCTATATCGCTCGGCAAGTAATCAATAACCGTTAAAACAATTTTTCTTTTTCTATCTTTGACATTTTCTCTTCGTAAGTCATAGGGCTAAAGCCGTGCCAAGTTATACCACTTTTTACAACTTTAGCCGGAGAGCCTGCGATAACGGTATGTTCTTCTATAAACTTTTTGGTTACTACCGAGGCAATGCCTACGATACTATCGTCAGGAATCTGGGCATTCTTGGTTAAGGTAACACGTTCGCCAATCCAGCAATGATTGCCGATAATGATAGGCGATGAAGGTTTATTGAGTACTTTATGAGTATTAACATCTAAGACTGCATGTCCGTCGCCCCAAATGGTAATATTATCGGAAAACATACATTTTTCACCAATGATAAGGTGATTTTGCAATAAAGAAATAATAACACTGCCCGCTTCTGTATTACTGCCAATTGTCATGAGAGAATGCGGTTCATAACAAACAAGGTTCCAAGAACCAGAAACATTTTGACCGATTGCAATGGAACAATCATTTGCCGGAATACAAAACTTGGAACGGTTTAATCTGGAAGGTAAGGTAATTTTAATTAAATTATTATTTCCCGTTATTGAGGTACGTAATTCCGGTAAGTCATAAGGGCGAGCTAAGCGTTCTTTGCCGTTTTCAACGATTAAAATCTTGTTTCCTTTGCCCCTGTCTTTAAAATATTTTTTGGTTAAATAGGGGTGAATGGAGCATATATAAGCTAGGATTTTACGTTTTAAGCTCATTTTATGCCTTTCCTATGCTTTTATTGCGCTTGGCAATATGCTTATAAAGCATCGTAGGAAGGGTTGCATTAAGCCCAAACGTAATAACGGTTATGCTTTCAGAATTAACGCTATTTTTTGCGGGGGGGGTAGATAGTTTCATTTTCTTAGGTGACATAGATTTTTCCTTCCTAAGTCTTAATTTTAAACAAAATCATAGTATCGCTTGCATTCTTTAAGTCAAATGCTTTGTAACTATGGACAATTATTCTGCGGTGTCGATAAGGGATATTCTTACCCAACCGTTACCGGTGCATTTGGCGCTGCCGGTTTCTCCGCCGCCTTCATCAAACACCCATACCGCAGGGTCGCAAGCCGGCCAGCCTGTCGGCATGGGGTCAAGGCAAACTCTGCCGCCTCCGCCTCCTCCGGCATAGGAGTTTCCGCGTCCGCCATCTCCACCGCCGAATCCTCCGCCGGCACCACCAGCTCCGCCACCACGGGTATCACCCCCGCCACCGCCTCCGCCGCCATAGGCGCCGCCGTTACCTCCGGCACCAAGTGCACCCCAAGCATAATTTTGTCCGCCAAGGCCATAAGCTGATGGAGTGCCGTTATTGCCACCGCCAACTCCGCCCAAGCCTTTGCAGCCGCCTAAGGAGTTTGCGCCTCCGCCACAGCTGTTGCCTCCGCCACCGTGGTTTGCCGTATAAGTGCTGTTCCAGGTTCCCGAAGCTCCGCCGCCGACCAAGATACGATGTTTATCTTGCCAAGCTGATGTGCCAAAGCGGATTTCCGTGCCTCCTCCGGCTCCGACGTAGCCTCCTCCTATACCAATACCGGCAACAATGACAAAAAATGAATCTGCTTTTTTGTGGATTTTGCTTCCCCAACTGTAACCGCCGTATCCTTTGCCGGTGGAGTTGTTTCCTCCGCATAATTCAAACTTGTATTCCGCTTCTCTGCCCAAAAGAGTGAAGGTGTAAGTGTTCGGAGTGTTTTGGTAAAAATATTCCGTTAAAGACGGGTTGTTTCTTAACTCGCAAGACGTTTGGCTCAGGTTGTTATAGGCTTTATAGGTGAGCTTGTGGCTGACGGCAGTCGGGGAATTGCCATTTGCTTCATAAGCTTTGCGAACTTGTTCACAGGTTTGGTTCAAGCGGTAATCATAGCCAAGTTTGCAAACGGTAGAGTTTCCGGAGTCGCAGTTATCAATTACTTCTTTCGGGTCATATCCGTTCGTAGACGTGAAATAACATTTGGTGGTGCGGAAAGCTCCGTTGTTGCCAGAGGTAAGGTTAAATGTAGTGCCGGATACCGGAGTTACTCCTTCGTCATGATAAACCTGCCATACTTCCTGACAAGTGCGGTTATAGCTGTTAATAAAGCCTTCCGTACAGTCCATGGTGTTTCCGGTGTTACAAGACAGAATGATTTCCAATGGATTTTTGTTCCATTTGTCTTTACACCGTTTGTCTTCGGGAATGTCGGGGTTGGTAAAGCATAATTGTCCGGCATTTACGGTTTGAGCGTTAAGGGAATTAAACTCATGCTCCTCTATCGCCGCAAAGATTTTATCCATGTCCAAGTCATCTTCTTTGTCATAGGCGGTTGTAACTACCGGTATGCCTTTTGGCAATGAAGTAAAGCCGTAATTACTTATATTTTCCGCCCAGACTCCGTTTATACCCCATGCACGATTTGTATCTTGCGCTGAGTATATTCCCGCCGATACGCCAAGCAATGATGCGACCTTTGCTGCTTTCATATCATTGCCGGCGTTATCGGAGGCTATCATCGCATTTATGGTGCCGTCCGAGTCTTTGCGGATACCTATGGAGTAGCCGGTTATATCCACGCCAACTTCAACCGGTTCAAGAATTGTAGTACCAACCGAAAGCGAGTCTTTGTTTGCTTCGATATATTCCTTGGTTTGCGCTTTTAACAAAAGCAGAGTGTTGGCTTCGTTTATATTGTCGATTTCTTCCCGCCGGTCGGCAACGTGTTTATAAAGTATCGGCGTTAAGGCGGCAATAAGCCCTAACATCACAATAACTTCAACGGTGATACTTCCGGATTGGACGCTATTTTCTAGCGGGGGGGGGTAGAGACTTTCATTTTTCTAGGAAACATAGCTTTTTCCTTTCTTAAGTTTAAGTAAGAATAGAATGGCTTAAGTATAGGCAATAAAACTTTACGTGTAAAGCTCGCTAAGGATTTTTGCTTTTTCCGCTTGCAGGGCGCTGAAACGCTCCCAAAGCTCCGGCGGCGGTTCGTTAAGGCAGTCGGAAAGCAAAGCGGCGGTTGCTTCCAATTCTTCGCTGATTGCTTTTAATTGCAAAGAACGGAAACGCTCTTGCATTTCTTCTTCGATGTCGGCGGGGAAACGCTCTTTCCGCATAAGCATTTCCAGTTCGGGAAGAATGGGTTTTAACGATTTGCCTTTAGCAGTTAAAAGGTCTTGCAAGCTTTCGGCGGTGATGTCCGGATTGGCCATAATCTCTGTGCCGGCAATGGATACCATTTCTTCAATATCTTTATCCGCAAATCTGACCGTCATATAAGCGTCAAGCCACTTTTCCATAAGGTTCGGATAGGATAGCAAATATGCCAAAAGCATTTTGCCTTCGTCTCTGCCGGGGCGGCATTCCGGAAGCTTTACTTTTGCCGGTGTTTTTTTGCCGTCTTTGCGTTTTGCCGAGGCGGAGGTTATATCCCAAAGCTTTTGCCGTAGTTCCCGACGGTAATAATTTTGTACCGAAGGGTCGGCAATCTTGCTGACCGTATCTTCCACACTTTTTTCCAAAGCGGCTTTGCGCTCCGGAGTCGTAATGGCTTTACCACGGATAAGATTTTCCCATATCAGCCAGACAAGCGGTTGGCTTTCCGAAAGTTGCTCGGAAAAGCTTTTGGTGCCGAAAGTTTGCAGGTATTCGTCCGGGTCAAGCTTGTCCGGAAGGAAAATAAACCGCAAAGAAAAGCCGGGCTTTAATATCGGTAAGGCTCTTTCGGCGGCTCGCATTGCGGCACGCTGACCGGCTTCGTCGCCGTCAAAGCAAACTATCGGTTCGGGAACAATCTTCCAAAGGGCTTGAATCTGTATTTCCGTCAAGGCGGTGCCAAGAGGGGCTACCGCAAACGGAAAGCCCGCTTTGTGCAGGGCTATGACGTCCATATAGCCTTCAACCAATAACAAAGTCTGTTGTTCACGGGCGGGAACGGACGCTCTGGTCAAAGCGTAAAGGACTTCGCCTTTGTGGAATAAATCCGTGTCCGGAGAGTTTAAATATTTCGGTTCGGCGTCTTTCATAACCCTGCCGCCAAAAGCGATAATCCTGCCTCGCTTATCCGCAATCGGAAACATTACCCTGTCCCGAAAGTAGTCGTATGAATCTCTGCCGTCTCTGCCCGGTGAAACCAGTCCGGCGGCAAACATTTGTTCTTCGGGAATGCCTTTTTGTTGCAGTTCCGCTTTTAAGGTGTTGCCGGTGCCGGCATAACCCAAACGGAAGTTCGCTATGTCGGTATCGGAAAGCCCACGTCCCCGAAGGTATTGCAAGGCTTCTTTGCCCGCCGGAGAATGAAGTTGCTTTTCATAAAAGGCGCAGGCAGATTCAATTACTTCATGCAGAGTTGCCCGCTTTTTTTCCTTTTCCCGTTCTGCCGGAGAGCTTTTCGGTACTTCCATGCCGACTTTGGCGGCAAGCTTTTCTACGGCCTCGGGAAAGGAAATCCCGTCGGTCGCCATGACAAAAGAAAAAATGTCTCCGTGGGCGCCGCAACCAAAACAATGGTAAAAACCTTTGTCGTCGCTGACCGAAAATGACGGAGTCTTTTCTTTGTGGAAGGGACAGAGTCCGGTGTAATCTCTGCCACGATGCGTAAGCTTTACCCGTCTGCCGACATCCTCGGTCAAGGAAAGACGGGATTTTAATTCTTCCATAAAGCGTACCGGATAAGGCATATTATATCTGCGCTAACTGTTCTTTCACTTTTACCGAAGCTTGGGAAAAGTCAATCTGTCCGGCGTATTTTTCCCGTAAAAGAGCCATGACTTTGCCCATGTCTTTAAGTCCGACGGCTCCGGTGGCGGAAATCGCTTCGCTGATTGCGGAGGCGGTTTCGGCTTCTCCAAGCTGCTTCGGCATGAAAGTACGGATAATGTCTATTTCCGATTTTTCCGCTTCGGCAAGGTCAGAGCGGCCGCCTTTGGTGTACATTTCTATGCTGTCATTGCGCTGCTTTATCATCGATTGCAAAAGAACCAAAATCTCTGCATCGCTTATGCCGTCAAGGTTGCCCGTACTGCGCGCGGCAATGTCTCTGTCCTTTATCGCAGCAATGATTAAGCGAATGGTCGATACTTTGTTGTCGGATTTTTCTATCATTGCGGTTTTTAAGGCATCACGCAAATCGTC
Organism: Alphaproteobacteria bacterium; assembly: GCA_017507765.1. GTDB lineage: Bacteria > Pseudomonadota > Alphaproteobacteria > CACZRW01 > CACZRW01 > RGIG5556. Next base: position 10,499 of record JAFWAG010000033.1, read on the forward strand.
TCTTAACATAACAGTCTCCTTTTTCTTTATTACTTGTTCATAGGTATAGCATGAATGGCAAAGAAAAAACCACCCATAAAATTATGAGCGGTTTTTTACTTTTATGCTTTGGTCGGCAATTATGAAGCCTGCATACGTTCAAGCAATCCTTCGCATATCTGAAGGTTGGTGTTGATAAGCGTATCAAGCGTTTTGACATTCATGCTGCCGTTGTATTCAAAAGTCTTTTGAGCCGTGAAATCAGCCAAAAGAATCAGATTGTCTTTGATGTCTTGCGGCATCGGATGAGAGGCTTTGGATACCAAAGTCCGGATTTCTACCCACAGTTTCAAGTTGTCGTCTAAGGCAGAGACAAGCTCGCTGTCGTTACCCGAAGCTTTCGCATTCGAAAGCGTCATCGCCGATTTTAAAAGTGCAAAGGCGTCTTCTTCACCAATGGATAAAGGACGGCTTTCCAAAAGACCTTCCGCAATCTGAAGGTTCGTGTTGACTAAAGAATTAATGGTAGCCGCATTGACTTCTTTGCTGAGTTCAAAAGTCTTTTTAATTACAAACTCTGACAAAGTGTTCAAGTTGTCTTTAATCGAGTCCGGAAGGTCGTTGTTCGGACTTTTAACCAAAGTCTTAATCGCTACCCATAGCTTTAGGTTGTTGTTTAATGCTTCGGACATCAATAAGGAATCATTCTTTTCTAAAGCTAAAGACAAAGCATAAGAAGACTTTATCAGGGCAAATGCATCTTCTTCCAAAGTGGAAAGCATGGCATTTTCCAAAAGACCTTCCGCAATCTGAAGATTGATGTTCATAAAGGTTTCCAGAATCTCTTCACTTTTGTTTTCCCCGTATTCAAAAGTCTTCTTGATTACAAAAGTGCTTAACTGAAGGAACTTTTCCTGTAAGTCGGAAGAAATAACCTTTTCTTTCTTCGCAACCAAGGTGCGAACCAAAACCCATAAGCGGAGGTTTTCGTCAAGAGCGGAAATCAAAGCTGCTTCATCAGACATTTCTTTTGCTCGGGAAATATCAGCCGCAGCTTGAATGAAAGCAAATGCGTCTTCTTCAGTTTGTGATAAAGGTAAGGTGCTTCCCATAAAATCCTCCAAATTCATTGTTGTTAAGGTTAAAAGTGTTTTGATGTTAACAAAAACCTATCCTATAAGAAAGCAAAAAAGATAAAAAATATCTATCCTTTATGCTTAAAAATTGGTAACCTCAAACCATTCTGGCGTAAAAACGCCAAATGAAAGTTTTGTATGCACAATAACTTTTAAGATTTATCAAGGAGTACTGAATAATGAAAATGCGTATTTTAATGGCTTTAGCTTCGGTGGCTTTGGTTGCCGCTTGCGCCGAAACTCCCTCTGACAGCGACTTTGGCGTACAGGGTTCAACATATACCGCAAGCAACGGTGAGGAAATCGTTTACGGTTCCATGGAAGATTTTATGGAAAAAGCTCCGGATAGGGTTTTCTTTAACTTCGATAACTATTCTTTAAGTCCTGAAGCTATTGTTACTTTGAAGAAACAAGCAAAGTGGTTGGAAACTTATCCGGCGACAACCGTAATCATCGAAGGAAACTGCGATGAACGTGGTACCAGAGAATATAACCTTGCTTTGGGTGAACGTCGTGCGAATGCCGTGAAAAATTATCTGGTTTCGCAAGGGATTAATCCGAACCGGATATCCGTAATCTCTTATGGTAAAGAACGTCCTGCGGTTATCGGTTCTACCGAAGAAGCTTGGGCTAAGAACCGTCGTGCGGTTACGGTTATTCAATAATCAATAACGGTGAAAAGGCGTGGAGGTAAAAACCAAAGCGCCTTTTCTGTATCCTGATTTCGGCGGTTTTGCAAAAGGAGTGCCTATGAAAATATCTGCTTTGCTTATGACGGGTATGGCTTTTTTGGCTGTGGTTATTGGTGCGGTTTCTCCGGCGGCGGCTGAAACGGAGGAATATAACTTGTCTGCTTCCGACCATATTGAAATTAAAATGGGTGAATTGGAAAAACAATTTGCCACTTTGACAAATGAAGTGGAAAGAATGAAGCATGAGATTGCAATCTTGACCCAAAAACAAGAACGCATGAATGCCGATATAGAACTGCGCTTTAAAGAAATGGCAGCAAAAGCGGTGAAGGCGGAGGCTGCGCCTGTTCCTGCGGCTGCTTCGGTGCCTGTTTCGACTTCGGCGTCGGAAAAGCCCAAAGCTGCTACTTCGGGTTTGACGCCAAAACAGGAATATGATGCCGCTTATGATTTGTTGAAAAAGAATGATTTTGCCAATGCGGAAAAAGCTTTTGCCGCTTTTGTGAAAAAATATCCGAAAGAAAAACTTGCCGGAAATGCTCAGTATTGGTTGGGCGAAACCTATTATGTCAGGAAAAATTATGACAAGGCGGCGGTTGCTTTCGCCGAAGCGTATAAGAATTATCCCCAAAATTATAAGGCTCCCGATAATTTTTTAAAGCTTGGGCTGTCTATGCAAGAGCTTGGGAAAAAAGACGAAGCGTGCGCCGTCTTTAAAAACTATGCGAAAGAATATCCCGAAGCTCCGGTGGCTTTCCGGCAAAGAGCCGAAAAAGAAGCAGGAAAAATCGGGTGCAAGTAAAGCCTATAACGACAGAAGAGTTTGCTGAAGCTATGGAAGCTTTTGCTCCGTGGGAAGATAAGCCTTTATTCGCGGTGGCAGTATCCGGCGGTGCGGACAGTATCGCCTTATGCCGCTTGGCGGCTGATTATGCCGAGCAGGTCGGGGGAAAAGTCGTGGCTTTGACCGTTGACCATGGGTTGAGGCCGGAGTCTGCGGCGGAAGCTTTGCAAGTCGGGAAATGGCTGAAAGATTTAAATATCGCCCATCATATTTTAGTTTGGGAAGGCGAAAAGCCCACTTCCCGTATTGAAGAAATCGCCAGAGATGCCCGCTATAATCTGTTGCTTTCTTGGTGTCGGGATAACGGTTGTTTGCATCTTTTGCTGGCTCATAATCAAGGAGACCAAGCCGAAACATTCCTTTTGCGCTTGGCAAAGTCAAGCGGGGTTGACGGGTTGGCGGCTATGCCGGCGCAAAGCTTCCGAAGGGAAGTTGAGGTTTTGCGTCCTTTGCTCTCTTTCTCTCGGGAAAGAATAATTGCGACTAATCATGCGTATGGGCAAGAGTGGGTGGAAGACCCCTCGAATCAAAGCGAAGTTTTTCAACGGGTGAAGTGGCGGAAGTTTATGCCTGCTTTAAAGCCGTTGGGAATTACGGCGGACAGTGTTGCTCTGGCGGTGGCTAAACAAGCTGAAGTGAAAGATGTTCTGGCAAATATGATTGCCGATTTTGCCGCAAGTTCGGTTAAGATTTCTCCGCTTGGATATGCGGAAATTGCTTGGCAGGCCGCTTTGGATTTACAGGAAGAAACGGCTTGCCGCTTGTTAAGCCATATCTTGATGACTATCGGCGGGGAAAAGTATCCGCCTCGGCGAGAGAAGGTGCTTCATTTATGGGAGTCTTTGCGGGAAGGAAAACAAAAATCCGGTCATACTCTTGCCGGTTGTAAAGTCATTTTACGGGAAAAAGATACTCAGCTTTTAATCGTGCGGGAAGTGGGAAAACTTCCCCCGCCTATGCCTTTATCGATAATGGAAGGCAAAGATTTATATTGGGATAGATTTAAGCTCTCCTTTGCCGGAGATATACCGGAAAATGCCGTTTTGGCTCCGCTTGGGAGAGGAAAAAAAGAGCTTTTTCCGGAAGTGCCGGCGGCTGCTTTGGTGTCTTTGCCGGCAATATTTGTGAAAGACACTCTTTTGCTTGTCCCGCATTTGGGATATAAAGATAAAACTGTAAAAACCGGAAATGCTCAGGTATGTTTTATGCCGGCTTTGCCTTTGACCGGAGCAGGCCATAAAAATAAAGGAAAATAAGAAGGTATATATGAAAAAAAATCTGATGATATGGGCTATTATTGCCGTCGTGTTAATGGTTCTGTTTAATCTGTTCTATGCTCCGCAAACCCAAAACGTCGGAACAACAATTCCGTTTTCGGAGTTCATGGATAAAGTAACCTCCGATGCCGTGTCGGAAGTGAAGATTAAAGGCGAAAAGATTTTCGGAATGGGGACGGACGGAAAACAGTTTATTACGCTGGCTCCTTATGACCCTGAACTAATTCCTTCTTTGCGGGAACATAAAGTAAAAATATCGGTCTTGCCTTTGGAAGACGGGTCTTCGACTTTGTGGAGCATATTTATTTCTTGGTTCCCGATGATTCTGTTAATCGGGGTGTGGATTTTCTTTATGCGCCAAATGCAGGCCGGCGGCGGTAAAGCTATGAGCTTTGGTAAGTCTCGGGCTCGCATGATGGGCGATGCTCAGGGACGCATAACCTTTGAAGACGTTGCCGGAATTGATGAAGCTAAGCAAGAGTTGGAAGAAATCGTCGACTTTTTGAAAGACCCACAGAAGTTTCAGCGTTTGGGGGGTAAGATACCTAAAGGTGTGCTTTTGGTAGGTCCTCCGGGTACCGGTAAAACCTTGCTCGCCAGAGCGATTGCCGGCGAAGCTAATGTGCCGTTCTTCACTATTTCCGGTTCGGATTTCGTGGAAATGTTCGTGGGTGTCGGTGCTTCCCGAGTCCGTGATATGTTTGAACAAGGCAAAAAGCACGCTCCTTGTATCGTTTTTATTGATGAAATTGATGCCGTCGGGCGGCATCGTGGAGCCGGTTTGGGTGGCGGAAATGACGAAAGAGAGCAGACCTTGAACCAGCTTTTGGTGGAAATGGACGGCTTTGAGTCTAATTTGGGCGTAATCTTAATTGCGGCGACTAACCGTCCCGATGTCTTAGACCCTGCATTGCTGCGTCCGGGACGCTTTGATAGGCAGGTGGTTGTGCCTAATCCCGATATTGTCGGACGAGAAAAAATCTTGCGGGTACATATGAAAAAAGTTCCGTTGGCTTCTGATGTCGACCCGTCGGTGATTGCCAGAGGAACTCCGGGATTTTCCGGTGCGGATTTGGCTAATCTGGTTAACGAAGCCGCTTTGATGGCGGCTCGCCGGAATAAGCGAGTCGTTACAATGAGCGACTTGGAAGATGCCAAAGATAAAGTCATGATGGGCTCGGAACGCCGCTCTATGGTAATGGACGAAGCGGAAAAGAAAATGACCGCTTATCATGAAGCCGGTCATGCAATATGTAATTTGCATGAAGAGGAGTCAGACCCTATTCATAAAGCGACAATTATTCCCCGTGGGCAGGCTTTGGGTATGGTTATGCAATTACCGGAGCGAGACGTGCTTTCCCATTCTATTGCAAAGCTTAAAGCTCGGTTGGTGGTCGCTTTCGGCGGACGGGTGGCAGAAGAAATAATCTTTGGCAAAGATAAGATTTCTACCGGTGCTTCTTCGGATATTCGTATGGCTACTTCAATTGCTCGCCGTATGGTTACCGAATTCGGTATGAGCGAAAAAATGGGCCCGATAGCGTATGAAGAGCCGGACGGAGAAGTCTTCCTCGGCTATTCTATGTCTAAACGCAAAAACATCGCTGATGAAACCGCTTTGAACGTGGATAAAGAAATCCAAAGAATTATTCAGGAAGCTTTGGACAGGGCTCGTTTTATCCTGACGGAAAACCGAAAAGAGCTGGAAACTTTGGCCGAAGGATTGATTGAGTATGAAACCCTTTCCGGTGCGGAAATTAAGGATTTGCTTAAAGGGCAAAAACCTCAAAGAAAGGATACAACTAATCCCGTACTTAAATCTTCAGTGCCGGAAACCGAAGCCGAAGATAAGCCAAAAGAAAATGATGAGGAGAAAAAATAAAATGGCGGAAAGAAAGCTTTTTGGTACGGATGGAATCCGTGGGAAATCCAATACTTATCCCATGACAGCGGAAATGGCTTTGAAAGTCGGTATTGCCGCCGGAAGCATTTTTAAAACCAATAAAAACCATAATCAGGTCATTATCGGCAAGGATACTCGTTTATCCGGATATATGTTGGAAAACGCTTTGGCAGCCGGATTTACCGCTGTGGGCATGAACGTTATTTTTGTCGGCCCTTTGCCTACGCCGGCGGTGGCTATGCTGACCCGTCATATGCGAGTCGATTTGGGCGTTATGATTTCTGCTTCCCATAATCCTTTTGACGATAACGGAATTAAGCTGTTTGCTCCGGACGGCTATAAACTTTCTGATGATACCGAAGCGCAAATCGAAGCGTATATGGAAAAAGATTTATCCGCTTTGTTGACCGGAGCAGAGGATATAGGGCAGGTGTCTCGATTGGAATCCGGTCGTGGGCGCTATATTGAATATGTTAAAAGCTCTTTTCCAAAGGATTTGCGTTTGACCGGCAGAAAGATTGTCATCGATTGCGCTAATGGGGCGGCATATCGTACGGCTCCGTCAATTTTATGGGAGCTTGGGGCGGAAGTCGTGCCTTTGTTTGTAAATCCGACTGGACGAAATATTAACGAAGATTGTGGAGCTTTGCACGTCGAGCGTATGTGCGAAGAAGTCGTAAAGCAAAAAGCCGATATAGGTATCGCCGTGGACGGAGACGCCGATAGAGTTATTATCTGTGATGAAAACGGTAAAGTCGTGGACGGAGACCAGATTATCGCCATGATTGCTCTGGAATGGAGTCGCTTGGGAATATTAAAAGGCAATGCGGCAGTGGCGACGATAATGTCTAATTTAGGTTTGGAGCTTTTCTTAAAAGAAAAGGGTTTAGACCTTATTCGTACCAAAGTTGGCGACCGCTATGTGGTGGAGGCTATGCGTAAAAACGGCTATAACCTTGGCGGGGAGCAGTCCGGACACATAATCCTTGGCGAACATTCAACAACCGGAGACGGTATGATGGCGGCTTTGCAGGTTCTGGCAGTGATGCAGAGAATGAATAAAAAAGCTAGTGAAGTTACGTCTATGTTTACTCCGCTGCCTCAGATGCTGAAAAACGTTCGCTTGGAGTCTCGAGATAAGGCAAAAGAAGTCTTGGAAATCGGAGCGGTTAAAGATGCTATAGTAACCGCGGAAAAAGCTTTGGGCGGTAAAGGGCGGATTGTTATCCGTACTTCCGGTACCGAGCCGTTAATCAGAGTTATGGCCGAAGGGCAGGATAAAGCCGAAATAGAAGCTTTGATTGATACGATTTGCGAGACTATCAGTAAAGCGGCGTAACTTCGTTTTAAAAGGGAAAAAACGTGTCTCTGGAAGGGTTGCAACAAGCTATAGAGGCGGCACAGCAAAATGTTATGGCTAATGCCGGAGGGCCTTTTGGCGCTTGTTTGACGCTTGCCGATAAAGCTTCTTTCGTCGGGGCAAATCATGTCGTGCCGGAGATTGATGTAACCTCTCATGCCGAAGTGAACGCTATCCGCAGTTTTATTAGGGATAAAGGTTATTCTTTCCTTGGGGCGGAAGAAAAAGCCGCTTTGTTCAGTTCTTGTGAATGTTGTCCAATGTGTATGGCTATGGCTTTGACTGTCGGGGTCAGCGAAATTGTCTATGCAAATACTCGTGAAGATGCCGATGCCATAGGATTTTCCGATAATATTCAGTATAAGTTCTTACGCAAAAATCCAACCGCAAAAATTATCTTTGCCGAAGAAGCCGAGGATATATTAAATCGAAATCAGGCGGACTTCTTAATCTTTGATGCTAATGATGATTTGATTACGGCTTCCCAAGACGGAGCGCCTGAGGATTTAGGCTTGGCTTCGGTTTCCGGAGTTCGGAAAGCTTGCCAGTCTCTGCAAAAGTTTTGGCTGCCGGAAGGGTTTTATATCGTGGCAAGAAAAATACCTCACCCTATGGGGCTGGTGGCTGCCGATTGGGCAAAAGTCTTGCGGCCGGACGATGAGGCGGAAATCGTTCCTTATCAGCTGATTTGCGCTACCCATGATTATGAAACGCCAATACTGACGGATAAAAACGGAAAGGCCTTGCCGCTCGATAATGCCGAAATGATTTATAATGTAATCGCCGGAAAGGAAAAACCGGCCGCTGTTATCCGGCGTACCGAAGATAAGGAAATGCGCAAACAAGCTTTGGATACCTTTCACCTGTTTGCGCATAAAGTCCGAAATAATAACGCAGAAGCGTATTAAATCTATTTCAAAAGATTGAAGATTATCGGGAACTTATATTCCTTATGATTCGATGCCGCATTGAAAGCAATGATGCAGATTATCAGGTTGAAAATGAATAAAACGGACATTAATAAGCCGCCAAGTAAAGGAATAAGTCCTGCGACAAACCAGAAAATCAGAATGGTAAGTTCAAAGTTTAACATAGAAGTCATGAACTTGCGCGCATAAACCGAAACGGTGTCTTTCTTTAATATCCAGATAACCAAAGGAACAATAAAGCCAATGATACTGCCAAGGGTGCAGGCCGTAAGAAGATTCTTTTCTTCGGGATTTACTTCCTTGATTTCCGTTGTTTCGGTTGCTTCTGTTGCTTCGTTTACTTCATTCGTCATGTTTTCCTCCGTTAATATGAGACATGGATTAGTTATATTTATAGCAAAGATTGTTTTTTGTAAATGTTATCGAAATCTGAACAAGAAAAAAGGGAAGGGGGGGGGAAGTGTTGCGGGCTAGGTCGCCGAACCTTGCCCCTCTCTGCTCGAGGGTCTGCACTTCTAACCCAATTGCCAATGCAATTATAAAAATACCACCCATAAAGGGGTGTGTTGTATTGAAGATTGGCGACTACTCAATTGTAAATCGGCGTTGCACGATTTATTCTTCGGGCGCTTGCCCTCAGAACCGTTCCGTTGGAACGTCGCGTCCGTCGCCCACGTTGCGGGCTAGGTCGCCGAACCTTGCCCCTCTCTGCTCGAGGGTCTGCAATTCCAACCCAATTGCCAATGCAATTATAAAAATACCACCCATAAAGGGTGGTATTTTTATAATTGGTAGGCGACTACGGATTCGAACCGCAGACCCTCTCGGTGTAAACGAGATGCTCTAACCAGCTGAGCTAGTCGCCCATAAAGGTCTCTGACGAGAGAGACATTATATAAACAAGTTTTTTGTAAAAGTAAAGTAGCGATATTAAAAAATATCGCTACTTATACTTTAACCAAGATTATTTCTTGTTTAAGGCGTCTTTCAAACCCTTGCCGGCCTTGAACTTAGGCTGCTTGGAGGCAGGAATCTTGATGGTAGCGCCAGTGCGAGGATTGCGACCCTCTGTAGCTGAGCGGCTGGTTACGGTGAAAGTGCCGAAACCTACGAGACGAACTTCTTCACCTTTCTTCAAAGAAGTGGTGATGGTGGCAGCAAAAGCGTCAACTGTTTTACCAGCGTCGGTTTTTGAAAGGCCAGTGTACTTCGCTATTTCAGCTATAAGATCATTCTTATTCACAATAGGACTCCCTCTAAATAAAGAAATAAACAATGGTTCCTTGCGAAACCACGTATCTATTAAAACGGATTTTTCAGGCTAGTCAATAAAATATCTTCGGTTTTCTGCTGTTTTTTTACTTTTTTTTAGTTTTTTTATTGTAAAACCGCCATTTTGGACAAAAAATGCCGTGAAAATGGCGGTTTTCTGGGATTATATAAGCCTTCTTAAAGCGGTTGAAGGCAAAAAAGAATCAGTTGCTGCGACGCGGAGGCCGAGCGATTCGAGACCTTTTGGCCTTTGGTTCGGATTCTTTTTCCTGTAATTCTTCGTTCCAATCTTCTTCGCTTAGCGGTATCGGAAGCTTTTCCAAGGCAATCGCTAAGACATCGTTGGCATGGCTGAGAGGAATTATTTTTAATCCTTCTTTCACGTTGTCCGGTATTTCTGCCAAGTCTTTTTCATTTTCTTGCGGAATGATGACTTGTTTTAAACCACCTCGTAGTGCCGCCAAAAGCTTTTCCTTTAATCCGCCGATAGGCAAAACTCTGCCAATCAGAGTGATTTCTCCAGTCATGGCAACGTCATTTCTGACCGGAATGCCGGTTAAGGCAGAAACCAAAGACGTATACATAGCAATACCGGCTGACGGGCCGTCTTTCGGAGTGGCGCCTTCGGGAATATGAACATGAATATCATGCTTTTCAAAAAAGGACGGCTTTATGCCAAGATGCAAAGATTGCGAACGGACAAAAGAATACGCTGCTTCGATGGACTCTTTCATGACATCGCCAAGCTGTCCCGTAAGCGTTATCTTGCCCTTGCCAGGCATTACCAAGGCTTCAATCGAAAGAATGTCGCCGCCGACTTCTGTCCAAGCAAGACCGGTGGTAACGCCAACCATGTTTTCTTTGCCGGCTACGCCAAAGGTGTATTTGGGAACTCCGGCATAGTCGGAAAGATTCTCTGCCGTTACTTTTACGGATTTTTTGGCGCCTTTCTTATCTTTGTTTTCCAAAAGCTCTTTAGTCGCTTTGCGTGCTAAAGAAGCAATTTCTCTTTCCAAATTACGGACGCCTGCTTCTTGGGTATAAAGCCGGATAAGATTGCGCAGGGCTTCATCGTCAATGTTCCATTCCCGTTTGCTTAAACCGGCAGCAGCTCTTTGCTTCGGGATTAAATGGCGGTGCGCTATTTCGACTTTTTCGTCTTCGGTATAGCCCGATAAGCGGATAATTTCCATTCTGTCCATTAACGGCCGAGGCATTTTTAAAGTGTTAGCGGTGGTGATGAACAAAACATCGGAAAGGTCATAGTCGATTTCCATATAATGGTCGTTAAAGGTGTTGTTCTGTTCCGGATCCAATACTTCCAAAAGGGCGGAAGACGGGTCGCCACGCCAGTTGTTGCCAAGCTTGTCAATCTCATCAAGCAAGAATAAAGGATTAGAAGATTTTGCCTTTTTCATGCTTTGAATGATTTTGCCGGGTAAGGCGCCGATATATGTACGGCGATGACCACGGATTTCTGCTTCATCTCTCATTCCGCCAAGCGATATGCGGACAAAATTGCGGCCGGTTGCTTTGGCTATTGACTGCCCCAAAGAGGTTTTACCAACGCCCGGAGGACCGACAAGGCATAAAATAGGTCCGCGAATCTTGTCGGTCTTATGCTGAACAGCCAAATACTCCAGAATCCGTTCTTTGACTTTGTCGAGTCCGTAATGGTCTTCGTCAAGAATCTTTTTCGCTGCCGCAATGTCTTTGCGGACTTTGGTTTTTTTGCCCCATGGCACGTCCAAAATCCAATCCAGATAGTTCCGGATAACCGTGGCTTCCGAAGACATAAGGCTCATATTCTTGAGCTTTTTTAATTCGGCGGTGGCTTTTTCTTTTGCTTCCGGAGAAAGCTTTGTCTTGGCGATTTTTTGTTCCAGTTCTTGCAGGTCGGAAAGTTCGTCTTCTTCGCCAAGCTCTTTTTGAATGGCTTTCATCTGTTCGTTCAGGTAATACTCTCGCTGGCTTTTTTCCATTTGCCGTTTTACCCGCCGGCGGATTTTCTTTTCCACATATAAAATCCCGATTTCTGCTTCCATGTGCGAGAATAAAAGCTCTAAGCGTTCCTTTAATTCATCGGTTTCCAAAAGACGCTGCTTATCCGTAAGCTTTAAAGATAAGTGCGAGGCTATGGCATCGCTCATCTTTGAAATGTCTTCCATTTGATTTATGGAAACCATAACTTCCGGAGGGATTTTGCGGTTTAATTTTACATATTGTTCAAATTGCATCAAAACCGAACGGGATAAAGCCGAAAGTTCTTTGGTTTCGCTTTTATGGTCTTGGATAGGTTGAACTTCCGCCTCCATAAATCCGTCGTTGTCGATGAAGCTTTTTATCCGTACTCGGGACAAGCCTTCGACCAAAACTTTTACCGTGCCGTCTGGAAGCTTTAATAACTGCAAAACATTGCCCAGAGTCCCAACGGAATAAACATCATTCATTCCCGGTTCATCAACGGCGGCATCTTTTTGCGCCAGAAGAACTATCTGGTTGTCTTTGTTATTTACTGCTTCGTCCAAAGCCAATACCGAACGTTCCCTGCCAACAAATAAGGGAACTATCATGTACGGGAAAACTACGATATCCCGCAACGGCAAAATAGGCAGAACTTTATTCGTTTCTGTTTCCACTTTTCGATTCCTTTTCTAGCGGTAAGAAAGAATCAGCCGGTCTTACCTTTTTTCGTATCTGAGTATATTAAGAGAGGTGCGCTTTCTCCTGCAACAACCTTTTCGTTTATAGCCACTTCTTTTAATCCTTCGGAAGTGGGAAGGTTGAACATACTTTCCAAGAGAAGCTCTTCCAAAATCGCTCTTAAACCACGGGCGCCGGTTTTGCGGCTTATAGCCTTTTTGGCTATGGCTTCCAAAGCGTCGTCCGAGAAGTTAAGTTCGACATTGTCAAAACCAAATAGTGCTTGATACTGCTTAATCAAAGCGTTTTTCGGCTTGGTTAAGATTTCAATCAAAGCCGCTTCGTCAAGGTCATGCAGATGTGCTAAAACCGGAACACGACCGACAAACTCCGGTATCAAGCCGTATTTTAAAAGGTCTTCCGGTTCCAAATCTTTTAAAATGTCGATGCGCTGTAAGTCGTCTGCGGCTTTTACCGTTGCGCCAAAGCCAATGGAAGAGGTGTTGGTGCGCTGGGATATAATCTTGTCCAGTCCGGAGAATGCTCCGCCGCAAATGAACAAGATGTTTGTTGTGTCAACTTGCAAAAACTCTTGCTGAGGGTGTTTGCGGCCGCCCTGTGGAGGAACGGAGGCAATGGTTCCTTCCATAATCTTTAACAAAGCTTGTTGGACGCCTTCGCCGGAAACGTCTCTGGTGATAGAGGGATTGTCAGATTTACGGGAAATCTTATCAATTTCATCAATGTAAACGATGCCTCTTTCCGCTCTTTCAATATTGTAATCAGCGGCTTGTAAAAGCTTTAAGATGATGTTTTCAACGTCTTCGCCAACATAGCCGGCTTCGGTCAGAGTCGTTGCGTCAGCCATGGCAAACGGAACGTCCAATACTCTAGCTAAGGTTTTTGCCAAAAGGGTTTTACCGCTTCCGGTCGGACCGATAAGTAAAATGTTGGATTTGGCAAGTTCAACGTCCTGAGAGCCGGAGGAAAAACTGTTTAGCCGCTTGTAATGATTATATACGGCAACAGATAAAACTTTTTTCGCATGCTCTTGGCCGATGACGTATTCGTCCAGAGTCTGTTTAATCGCAACCGGAGTGGTTTGATGCTCATGCTCTGAGGTCTGAGTCTTGGTTTCTTCTTTGATAATGTCCGAACAAAGGTCGACACATTCGTCACAGATGAAAACCGTGGGACCGGCAATAAGCTTGCATACTTCATGCTGGCTTTTGCCGCAGAAGCTGCAATAAAGAGTGTTTTTGCTGTCTCCGCCTGATGAAGTAGTTTTTGCCATTTTATCCTCTGCCTTAAGTTGTTTATGCCTTGGTGAAGGCTTTATTCTTCGTCTTTATCTTTGCCACGGGAAGTTACGACTTCGTCAATAAGTCCAAAGTCTTTGGCTTCTTCGGGAGACATAAAGTTATCTCTGTCCATAGCTTTTTCAATGGTTGCCAATTTTTGGCCGGTTTGGGCAACATAGATATCATTGATACGAGCCCGAAGTGCTAAGACTTCTTTGGCGTGGATTTCGATGTCTGATGCTTGGCCACGGAAACCGCCCGACGGTTGATGAATCATAATGCGGGAGTTCGGAAGGGAAAAACGCTTGCCTTTTGCTCCGGCAGTTAAAAGCAACGAACCCATGGAAGCGGCTTGACCTATGCACAGGGTGGAAACTTCGCTTTTGATATAGTTCATCGTATCCAAAATTGCGAGTCCCGCAGTAACCGAACCACCCGGAGAATTGATATAAAAAGAAATATCTTTCTTCGGGTTTTCGGATTCTAAGAATAAAAGTTGGGCGCAGATGAGGCTGGAAACCTCATCATTAACCTCGCCGGTCAAGAATATAATCCGCTCCTTTAAAAGGCGGGAATAAATGTCAAATGAACGTTCACCCCGGCTGGTCTGTTCAACCACCATAGGAACTAAGGTGTTCATATATGTATTTAAAGGATCGTTCATATTCTTTAACCTTTCTTATTCTTTGGCTTTTGCAGACGCTTTAGCTTTGCCTTCTTTTTTAGCGGCGGCTTTTTCGTCTTCTTTGTCATACCAGGAATAAAGTTCCTCTATGGATACTTTATGGGGTTCGGTTTGAACTTTTTCAAGTATGAAGGAAACAACTTTGTCTTCAAAAACCTGAGCTTGTATCGAGTCTCTGAATTGAGCATTTTTGGAATAAAATTCAAAAAGCATCTTTTCTTGACCGGGGTAACGGCCGGCTTCGGCAATCAACGCACGGTTAATGTCTGCAGAAGTCGGCTGAATCTTTTCATTCTTACCAACTTCCGAGATGATTAAGCCTAAACGTACACGACGGTCGGCAATGTCTTGGTACTCTGCTTTTAAAGCTTCGTCCGGAGTGTCGTTGCCTTTAGCTTTTTCTTCTTGCTCGACTTGCTTCCAAATGGATTCAAACTCCAATTCCTTCATGCCTTCGGGAACTTCAAACTTGTAAGCATCAGCCAAAGCGTCCAACAAAGCACGCTTTAAGTGGCCGTAACTGACGTTGTCGTATTCCTTGGAAAGCTCGGCTTTCATAATTTCTTGGAGCTTTTCAATGCTTTCCTGACCAAAAGCTTTGGCAAGGTCGTCATTTACCGTCGGTTCTTTTAAAGTACGGAGTTCTTTTACCGTTACTTTGAATTCGGCGTCTTTACCCGCCAAATCTTTGGCGTGATAGGTGTCGGGGAACTTTACTTTGACAACCGTTTCCGTGCCGGCTTTGGTGCCGATAAGCTGGTCTTCAAAACCGGGGATAAAGCTGCCGGAACCAAGTTCAAGCGGGAAGCTGTTGCCTTTGCCGCCGGGGAACTCTGTGCCGTCAACACTGCCGACAAAATCTATGACTGTGATGTCGCCTTTTTCGGCAGCCCGGTCTTCGGTTACTTTTTCCGAATCACGACGGTTCTTTGCCAAGTCCATTAAGGCCTTTTCAATATCTTTGTCTTCAACTTCGGCATATACTTTTTTGACTTTAAGAGTACTAAAGTCAAACGCCGGAAAATCAGGTAAAACTTCCAACTTAACGGAAAACTCTAAATCCTCGCCGTCTTTGAAAGAAACAATTTCAATTTTCGGCTGAAGTGCAGGTCTGATATCTTTTTCTTTAAATAATTCCTGTACTGAATCACCGATAACGCGGTCTAACACCTCTCCCATTATGGAGTCACCGTATTTCTTCTTTAAAAACGGCAGAGGGGCTTTACCCGGACGGAAGCCGGCAATGCTTACTTCTTTTCCTACTTCTGCGAGCTTGGCATCAAACTTGTCGGCAATGTCTTTAGAAGGAACAACAATATTATAATCTTTTTTAAGTCCTTCTGTTTTGTTTTCCGTTATCTTCATAACTAATCCTATTCAAAATAAATCTAAACTAATCCCGAAGGTGGTACGGGCGAAGGGACTTGAACCCCCATGGCTTGCGCCACCAGAACCTAAATCTGGCGTGTCTACCAATTTCACCACGCCCGCAGACCTTCTGCTTAAGAGGCTGTAAAAAAATTAAGCCTTTAAGAACTGGACTCTATACCATGAACTGGACAAATTGGAAACATTTTTGCGCAAAAAAAAGTTTTTTTATTCTTTCGTGTTTGCAAGCAGTAAAACTTTGGTAAGACGTTTTTGTAATTCGGTAAGGGAAATCGGCTTGATTATAAAATCGTTTATCTGGGATTCTTTGGCTTCCAGTACGGTTTCCATTCTGCCGTCTCCGGTAATGATGATAACCGGAGTTTGGCGGTTGTCGGCTCCGAAGTCGCCTGCTCTTAAGGCTCGGCAGAGTTCAAGCCCACTGGCTCCGGGCAATTTGTGATCCAATAAAATAACGTTGAAATGTTGCGATTTTAAATAATCTGCTCCTTCTTCCGCACTGCCTGCTTCGGTTATGTCTCGGCAGCCTATTTGCGAAAGAGTGTTCTTTACCAAACTGCGGGCAAAACGTTCATCGTCAATGATGATGTACGAATAATTAGAAAGATTTAGGTTTTTGGGAGAGTTCGCAGTATCAGACATTTGTTTTTCCCTTGTTATTGATTCTTGGTAACACGTTTTTGTTTGCCGGAAGAACAGCGTTTCGCTGATACCTTCAGAACGTTTTGCGGGTTTATCGGAGTATTAAGCCAACTTACTCCCCAGTGAAGGTGGGGACCGGTAGAACGGCCGGTGGAGCCGACTAAGCCTATAACTTCGCCTTTTTTGACTTTCTGACCGACGGTAACGTTAATTTTGCTCATATGCGAATAACTGGAGGAAATGCCATAGCCATGGTCAATAATAACCATTTGCCCGTTATAATAATTGTCCGGTTCGGCATAAGATACCGTGCCGGCAGCGGAAGCCTTTACCTCGGTTCCGGTTTTAGCCGCAATATCAATGCCAAGATGCGGATTTTTCGGTTCGCCGTTTAAAATCCTTTGACTGCCGAAAACACTGGAAACAATGCCTTTTACCGGTTGCATGAAACAGCCGGGAACCGAAGAAGTTTTCGTGTTTAAGCCACGGGCGTTTTTTACGTCGGCGGCTTGGATTTTTATCTTTTGCAGTTCCTCTGCGGGAGGATTGACGTGCTTTTGCGGCAGGTCATTAAGTGCTTGAATCTGCCATTTTTTGGCTTGAATCAAAAGCGGGCGGGTGTCGGTTATGCCGCTTGGAAAGGTTACCTTTACTTTTAAGGTGCCTTTGGCATCACGGGGTATGCCGAAAACAAAATCGCCTTTGGAGGAAACCTGAACTTTTTTGTCGCCGACAATTACTTTCGAGCCGGGAGTTACTTTGCCGTAAAGCATATTGCCTTGCACCGCATTGCCTAAGATATAAAAGCGGTTAGTGGCACTTTCTGCGTGGGAAAAGCCGATGAAAGCAGAAAAAATAAAAGCAGATAAAAATAAAAAATATTTAGTCATAACGGCAGATTTCCCTGTTTATCTTCGTATGTGGAGGTTTTGCGTTTGCGGGGGGCTTTGGGTTCCGATGCGCTTTTGGCACAGTTTTCACCGGTAACCGTAACCGGAACTTGACCGTCGGCAAAATGTATTTGCCATGAATCCCCCGGATTTGCATTGGCGGAAGAACTTACGGTATGACCGTCTTTCCCCATGACTAGTGCAAAGCCTCTGGCAAGGATTTTAGTATAAGAATAACTTTCAAGCAAGCGGGCAGTGCTGTTAAAACGTTCTTGCGAGGTTTTGAGGTAAATCCGTGCCGCACCGATAAGACGTTCGCTTTTATCGTCCAAACGTTCAATGTATTGTTCAACAATGTCTTCCAGATTAGGTATGCCTCTGGCAAGACCTTTAATCTTGGTTTGCTGTTCGGTCAAAAAACGGGCGGAAGCGTCAAGCATACGAGCTTTTGCCATGCTGGTACGGCTTAAAAGCTCGCTGCGCACGGGAACGGCTTTTTCGGCGGCTCCGGTCGGGGTGGGAGCCCGTAAGTCGGAGGCATAGTCTATCAATGTTGTGTCGGTTTCATGGCCGACAGCGGAAATTAAGGGAATGTCCGATGCGGCGGCGGCACGGACGACATTTTCTTCGTTGAACGGCCATAAGTCTTCAATGCTTCCGCCGCCACGGGCAACAATTAAAACGTTCGGACGGGGAATTATGCCGTCTTTGGTAATCAGTCCTTCTTTGGGAATTAAATTAAAGCCGTTAATGGCTTCGGTTACTTTTGCGGCGGCTTCTTCTCCTTGAACCGGAACGCCCCACAGTAAAACTCTGCGGGGAAAACGGTCGCTTAGACGGTGGATTATATCCCGAATAACCGCTCCGGTCGGAGAGGTGATGACGCCAATTACGTCAGGCAGGAAGGGTATGCTTTTTTTGCGTTCTTCGGCAAAAAGTCCTTCCGCAGCCAGTTTCTTTTTCCGCTCTTCCAAAAGCTTTAAAAGCTCTCCTTCGCCGGCAAGCTCTACGCTTTCAACGATTATCTGGTAGTGAGAACGAGCCGGATATGTCGTTACTTTGCCGGTACAGATTATTTCTTGCCCGTCTTTTAAAAGATTGGCAAAACCGGCGTTCTGTCCCCGCCATGAAACCGCATCAATAACGGAATCATCGTCTTTTAAAGAAAAATAAATATGGCCGGAGGAAGCCTTTTTTAAACCGGAAACTTCGCCTTGGATTTTTATGCGGGAAAAAGCACCCTCTACCACGCCCTTTAACAACAGCGAAAAGTCCGTAACGCTGAAGACTTTATCTTGGGGCGGAAGAAAAGATGTATCGTTCATGGGGGCTTTATCCTGTACGTATTATTTTTTGGCAAGCTTCATGCGGTTGCAAACCGAACTTATCAGCTTGTTTTGTTCATCTTGCTTTAAGTCGCCACGGTGAAGCTCGAAAGACTTTATCCCTTTAATGTTGAGGTCTTTTTTGATTTTATCTAAAAGCGTTTGGCTTAAAACGGCAAGGTTGTGCTGCTCTAATTTGTTTTTGGGCATCGGGTTGCGGTTTAAATAAACAATAACCGTATCCGTGATTTTCGGAATGTTTAGGCATATGTTTTTAAATGATTTTTCATCGACTAAAAGCCTGCCGGTGAAAACCTGCATCTTGCGGAACTCTTGCCGTTTGTTGTAGGTCGGTATCCATAATGGAGGAAGTTGGATAAAGTCGGCAGTAAGATAAGCGTTACCGTCGGCAGCGGGTTTTTCCGATGCTCCCGCATCTTGAGTGAAAAAGAAAACGCTGCCGATAAGAGCAAAAACAAAGCCTGTAAAAAGTTTCATGTTATTTATTTTTCCTTAAATCTTTAAAAAAATCTTGTAACAGTAGGCGGCATTCATCTTCGTGTAAGCCTCCGGTTACTTCCGGCCGATAAAGGTTCTTTTGGTGGGCGTAAACTCTGCATCCGTGGTCAATTCCTCCG
Organism: Alphaproteobacteria bacterium; assembly: GCA_017507765.1. Lineage (GTDB taxonomy): Bacteria > Pseudomonadota > Alphaproteobacteria > CACZRW01 > CACZRW01 > RGIG5556. The sequence continues at coordinate 29,404 of JAFWAG010000033.1, forward strand.
CCTTTAACATCGTAAGCCCCGAAATACAATGCCTTAATGCGGCTGTAAGATATAGCAGTCGCACACATAGGGCAAGGCTCTAAGGTTACAAAAAGAGAAAAATCTTCCAAAAAACGTGAACCGGTCGCTTTGAAACCTTCTTTAAGGGCTAAAATCTCGGCATGGGCGGTGGCGTCTTGTAATTCTTCGGTGCGGTTCGCGCAAACCGAGATTATTTCTTTGTTTTCGGTGCGGAAAAGAACGGCGGCGATGGGAACTTCTCCCAAAGAGCCGGCTTTTTTGGCGGCAGATAAAGCCATTGCGATAATTTCTTCCATAGTTGCTTATTATAGCATACGATTACGAAAAACAAAGGAAGGTTTTTATGTCCGATAATAAAAAAGAACGAATTGCAAAGGTTATTGCCAGAGCCGGAATTGCTTCGCGCCGTGATGCCGAAAAGTTGATTTTGGACGGGAAAGTTAAGGTGAACGGAGTTTTGATAACGTCGCCGGCTTTGAATGTCTCTGAGGAAGATAAAATCGAAGTGGCGGGGAAAGCTTTGGCTCCCAAAGAAGAAGTGCGTATCTGGCGGTATAATAAGCGTGCAGGCTTGATAACTTCTCATAAAGACCCCGAAGGGAGGCCAACGGTGTTTGAGGCTTTGCCTGCCGGATTGCCAAGGGTTATTTCGGTGGGAAGGCTTGATTTTAATTCCGAAGGCTTGCTTTTGCTGACTAATGACGGTGAAGCCGCTCGCTTTATGGAAAGTCCGGCAACCGCATGGAAGCGTAGGTATCGTGTGCGGGTGCATGGTATGGTTACCGATGATATTATCGCCAGACTTGCCAAAGGCGTAACTATTGACGGTGTGCGCTATGGTGCGGCGGAAGTGGTCTTGGATAAGCAACAGCGGACTAACAGTTGGCTGACAGTTACAATTCAAGAAGGAAAAAACAGAGAAATCCGAAAAATGATGGATTTTTTCGGGCTTAAGGTTACAAGATTGATAAGAGTTTCTTACGGGCCGTTCCAGCTTGGTAACTTGCCGGTCGGAGAGATTAAGGAAGTTCCGGGAAAAATCGTTCGGGAACAGTTGGGTTTGGAAAAAAATAAAAAGGCTAAAAATGAGAATTATCGCCGGAAAAGCTAAGGGAAAGAAATTGCTGGCACCATCGCCGGAAATAACTCGGCCGACAGCTGACAGAGCAAAGGAGGCTTTGTTCGGTATTTTGGAAAGCCGGTTTATTGCCGAAGGACGCTCTTTTGCCGAAATAAACTTTCTGGACGCCTTTGCCGGTAGCGGTGCTATTGGCTTGGAGGCTTTATCCCGTGGGGCAAAATATGTTGTCTTTGCCGAAAAAAATCCCGAGGCGGAAGCTTGTATCCGGAAAAATCTGACGGCAATAAACGGACAGGAAAAAGCAGATATCTATGGCGATGTTTTGAAACTTCCCAAGGCAAAAAGTGCTTTTTCCGTGGTGTTCTTGGACGCTCCTTACGGAAAGGGGCTGATTGTTCCCGCACTTTCTTATTTACGCCGTGCCGGTTGGATTGGGGCGGATACAATCTGTATTGCGGAAAATGAGGCAAAGGAAAACTTTACCGGAGCCGAGGGATTCATTATTACTGATGTCAGAAAATACGGACGGGCAAGCTTTATATTTTTAAAAATCGCAGATGATGAGGATAAAAAATGAATACTCCCCTGCAAAACCTGAGCGTATGGCAAAAAGCCGTACTGGAAAACGTACAAAGTGCTGATGCTCCTGATTTATCGGAACGGCAGATGGCTATTTTGTTGACGGTGTACCTTAAACCGTATCCGCATACCGTGAAAAGCCTTTCCGAGCTGTTAATCATTTCCAAACCTCCGGTAACCAGAGCGCTGGATACTCTTGCTTCGTACGGATTTATTAAACGCCAGCCGGACAGAAAAGATAAAAGAAAAGTTCTGATTATGCGAACCGTAAAAGGGGCTGAGTTCTTAAGCAAATTCGCAGGAATTATCGGTAAAGCAGAACAAGGTATATAGTTTATGGACGGCGAAAAAAAACATGAATATCCCAAAAATTGGTTGGGAGTTTTGTTGGTTATAATTTCGGCGGTTTCTTGCTCGGTCGGAGCGTTGTTTTGGAAAATGGCCGATGCCGGTATCAATGCCGAACTGTTTGCCGGATACTTTTTTCAATGCCTTGGAGTTCCTTTTTTAATTGCCGCATTTAAGTTCGGAAAGCTTTCCGCTTTGCACCCGATTATGGCGTTTAGTTATGTCGTAACGGTTTTGCTTGGTGTCTTGGTGCTGAAAGAACAGATTTCTGCTTTGCAGGCGCTGGGATTGCTTTTAATCCTTGCCGGAGTGTTCTTGTTAAGTCGGGAGAAAGAGTGAAATGCTTAATCTTTCCGTACTTTTAGCTTTGGCTTTAATCTTTGCAAATACCATGACAAGTTCTTTGGGGGCTTTTGCTTTTAAAAAGGCAAGTGCGGAGAAAAAAGCTTGGAAATACCTTGTTTGGGGATTGGCGGCGTATTTTGTTTCCAGTGTTACTTTAATCATTGCTTTGAAAGCTATTCCTTTGGGGATAGCCTATCCTTTAACCGCTTTGACTTATGTGTGGACGCAGATTATCGCTTATAAATGGGGCGGAGAGCTAATTACGCCTAAACAAAAAGCGGGCGTGGCTTTAATCTTGGGCGGAATAACCTGCCTTTCCATTGCTACACTATAAAAATGCGGCGAAAATATTTGACAAACTAAAGAGCTTTCGCTATGATGCTCTGTAAAGTTGCCAAAAATGTATTAAAGGCGAAAAAATAAAAATGGATAGGTTGCCAAGAAAATTGGAGCCGTAATTAAAGTGTTAATAAAAAACAGAACTATTAAAAAAGCGCAGGAAAATTATGAAAAATATAAACTTAACCCAAGAAGATAAAAGAGAAATAGACGCTCTTTTAATGTATGGGGAAGGGCATTGGAACACAGATGCAAAAGACATTTTTTCTTCGTATATGGAAGAAAAACTTCAAACACATGGGGCTGATTTCTTAGAAACGGTAAAAGTTTATGTCGTAGAAAATATGTCTTTGTTGGAACAGTATCAGTATACAGATAATTTTATAGCTGTTTTGGATAAAGTTTTGCAAGAGCATGAGTTTGATAAAAAAGATGCGCAAACTTTTGATACTATTTGGAACGACGGGCATATAGGTGCGTATATCTTTGTCGTGGAAAATACTTTGTTAAGAGGCGAAAGGTTCGCTATCGGCGCATATGCATATCTGCAAAATGAAAAAGGTATGATTTCTGCCGCAGACAGAGAGTGCTTTTTCTCGGTAATGCATAAAGCTGTACAGAGTAAAGTCGTTGATGATGTGCATAAACTTGAAACTGGAGAGATAACTTCTAATGCCTTTGAGGCGGCTATGATTGATATGGCCGGCGGAAAAAATCTCCGCTATGGTCCGGTTATTTTCGCAGATATATGTAAAATTATTTACAATTCCGCAATGAAAGAAGTTTTGTCGGAAAGAGCTAAGAAAACAGTTAGAAAACTTATAACAAATATGTCTAGTCTGTATTTGAATTATCAAAATCAAAGCTTCAATAAAGTGATGTCGGAAGGCTTGGCAAATGAACATTATTCGGGACGGGGAAAATGATAGGCAACAAAACAGATTTTACCGCAAAAGATATAGAGTTTGTTGAGCTTATGCTGAAAGATGCTTATGCCCAACCGGTCTTTCGGACAGAGATTTTTAATATGCTGTATAGAGATGCTAAGGATAACGGTCCGGCCTTTATGCGCAAAGAAGTAAAATATCTGTTGGCGGATAAAGTTCACAAGAAAAGAGCCGCAGCTTTAGTGAATATGCTGTGTTCAAAAATAAGAGAGTAAAAGGAGCGGATACATGGTGTATAATGAAGAAAAAGTGGAAGCAGCAGTAAATGCTTTGGTCGATGATTTGTTCGCCGGAAAAATGGTTCCTTCGGTTTTTGAAGAAAAGATATGGGAAGTTGCCGGCGGAAAATCGTTTCAAAATGTAGAGTTATATAACATGGTACAGTTTACCATGGAAAGTCGGGCATTTTCTCATCATAAGCCAACAATCTTTAATAAAATAATCCGTCCGATGGAAAAGGCTATGACGGATAATTACAAAAGAAGAATGAATATCGGGATAGTAAAAAAAGCCGGCCACAGTGCGGGAAATGAAGGAAGATAAATAAAGGAAAGAACCATGGTTGCAGATTTTGGGGAACTTAATCAGGGAAAATATGTTTTTACCTTGGAAGCGGCAAAGCAAATAGAAGATATGTTGAAGCTTGATGCCGTGGAAACTGCGGTGGCAGAAATTGTTACCTTGGCCGGTGGGGAAGATTTGGCAAAAGGCAGGGATTATGCCGCTAAGGTTGTTTCTTTCTTGCGGGGAATGGAAAAATCCCCCAAAACCGGAATGGCTTTGACAAGGATTGAACGAAATATCGTTTATTATGATACCAGAGAAGCAATTGCTTATTACGATAATATTGCCGTGAACAACAACGGTTCTTTGGGTGGAAGTGAAAAGCCGCTGTTTGAAGCCGTAAAAGATTTAACCGGTATTGATGAAAATAATAATTTTACCAAGGGAATGTTGATTCCTTTGGCGGTAAGGCAGGAAGCTTTGCGTTGTCAGGGCAACGGTCTTCATATGCCGAAAATCGCCGATGCTTTTGTGGCAGAGGTTGATAAAGCTATGCAGAAGATTCATGAAAACGCCAAGATTGCAATTATGAGCCAAAAAGTTAACGCCTGAAAACGTTATGCGGATTTTAGGTTTATGCGACACAAAAGAAAGGCTGCGGGAGGTTTTCGCAGCCTTTAATCTGTAAGGAGAAAATGAGAAAAGTTTAACCGGCTTTGGATTTTTTCTTTTCTTCTTTCTTTGGTTCCTGAAGCATATAGCCACGTCCCCAAACCGTAACGATATAATCTTCACCTTGGGTAAGCTCCAAAAGCTTTTTCCGAAGTTTACAAATGAAAACGTCGATAATCTTTAATTCCGGTTCGTCAATGCCGCCGTAAAGGTGATTTAAAAACTGTTCTTTGCTGAGGGTTGTGCCTTTGCGCAAAGCCATAAGTTCCAATATCGAATATTCTTTGCCGGTAAGGTGCAAAGGTTTGCCTTTGACATTTACCATGTGTGCCGCAAGGTTGATTTCCAAAACCCCAATTTGAATCTTTGATTCCGCATGACCTTTGGAACGGCGGACAATCGCATTGATTCTGGCAACCAGTTCGTTGTTATCAAATGGTTTGGTTAAGTAATCGTCGGCGCCACAGCCAAGACCTTTGACTTTTTTATCGGCAGAGGAGTAACCCGATAAAATCAAAACCGGAGTCTTAACTTTGGAATTGCGGAGGCTTTGCAAAACTTCATACCCCGTCATATCCGGAAGACCGATATCCAAAATAATAATGTCGTAGTCGTAAAGCTTGCCTATTTCTAAACCGTCTTCGCCATAATCCGAAACATCAACGACCATGCCTTCTTTTTTTAAGGTAAGCTCTATGCTTTGTGAGACTGCTTTGTCATCTTCAATAAGTAAAACCCGCATTGTTTTTCTCCTCTCGCCGGACAGGTTAACAAAAAGTTAACGACATAACAATAGAATTAGTATTATATATATGCAAGAACTACTATTAAATGTTATTAATAATGTAATATAGTATCAAAGCAAGAGGAAAAAAGTGTCAGAATTGCTGGATAATCTGCGGGAAGACATTAAAAACGTGCCGAATGTGAAAAATTACGGCTCGGTTACGTCCGTGCGCGGGCTTTTGGTCGAGATATCCGGATTTAATGCCGATGTTTCGGTCGGAGACGTTTGCAATATCTTGACTAGAGACGGACGCTTGGTTCCTTGTGAAGCCGTCGGCTTCGCCTCGGGGAAAGCTTTGGTGATGCCGTTTAAATCTTTGGACGGGATAGGACCAGGGGCAAAAGTCGAAATAGCCGGAGCGAAACAGGTGCTTTATCCGCATGAATCTTGGCTTGGACGGGTGATAAATGCTTTCGGAGAGCCGGTGGACGGTAAAGGACCTTTGCTGAAAGGAAAAACTCCCTGCTTGATTCATAATACTCCGCCGCCGGCAAGTATGCGCCAAAGGGTTCGTGGTAAGGTGGACTTGGGTGTAAGAGCCATAAATACTTTCCTGACGGTGTGCAGAGGGCAAAGAATGGGTATTTTTGCCGGCTCCGGAGTCGGAAAGTCTTCGTTGATTTCTATGATGGCAAAACATACTACCGCTAATGTCAATGTTCTTGGCTTGGTGGGGGAGAGAGGCAGAGAAGCTCGGGAGTTTATTGAAGACGATTTGGGCGAAGAAGGTATGAAACGCAGCGTGGTTGTGGTGGCAACTTCCGATGAAAGCCCTTTGATGCGCCGCCAGTGTGCTTATACGGCGATGACAATTGCCGAGTTCTTTCGGGATAAAAAGCAAGATGTTTTATGCATGATGGACAGTATTACCCGTTTTGCCATGGCTCAGCGGGAGATTTCTTTGTCCGTCGGAGAGCCTCCGGCAAGTAAGGGATATACGCCGTCGGTTTTTGCCGAACTGCCCAGACTGTTAGAGCGTGCTGGCCCCGGTTTGGAAGGAAAAGGCTCAATTACCGGCTTGTTCACCGTGTTGGTGGAAGGCGATGACCATAACGAACCTATCGCAGATGCCGTGAGAGGTATTCTGGACGGTCATATCGTGCTTGACAGGACTATAGCTGAACGAGGACGCTTTCCGGCGATAAATATTCTGCGCAGTATCTCTCGTACGATGCCAATGTGTAATAATGCCGAGGAAAATCTGTTGGTAACTACCGCCAGAGGTATTTTGGCAACGTATGAAAATATGGCGGAACTTATCCGCTTGGGTGCTTATCGCCGTGGCTCTAATGCCGAGGTTGATACCGCTATGGACTATTATCCAAACTTGGAAAAGTTCGTAGCTCAGGCAAAAAAGGAAAAGGTAACTTTGGCAGAAGGATATGCTCAGCTTAAAGAAATCTTGCTGTCTTTGCTGCCGGCGGAAAGCGATAAATAATGGGTAAAAAGACAATACCTTCCCTGATAAGGGTGCATAAATGGGAGGTCGACGAAAAACGTCAGGCTTTGGCTCGGCTACAAGATGCGCAGGATAAACTTATCGAAGCAAGAAAAAAGCAAGATAAAGAACTGGAAACCGAAAAAAAAGCCGCTTTGCAAAATCCTGAACAAAGTATGACTTTCGGGGCGTATGTCGAAAGATATCTGCAAAAAAAAGACGAACTGGAAAAAATGATTGCCGACTTGCAAAACGAAATAAATGCCGCAAGAGACGACCTTGCCGATGCTTTTCGGGAGCTGAAAGTTTATGAAGTTTTGCAGGAACAGCATGAACAAGCCGAAAAACTGGAAAACGACCGTAAAGAACAAAAGTATCTGGACGAAATAGCCCAGAAAAATAAAATGCCTGCCGAATAAAAAACGGGAGAAGATAACTTCCCCCGCTTTTAATGAAAAATAATGCTTTTAACCAATGCTGTGTTCAATATGGTGGTTACTGGAAGTAATACTTCTGGTTTTTAAAACTTCGTCTTGAATAACCGAGCGAAGTTCCGGATCGTTTATGTAATCGTTAAGGATTACTTTGCCATAACGGGGAGCGTTGGTGTTAATGTGATGAAGTTCGGCAGCCACTTCTTTGCTGATAGCAGAGTCGTTGAGTTCTACATATAACTCACCTTGCTTGTCATAGCGGGCAGCATTAACAATTGCTACGATTTCATGGAAAACTTTTTTGGGTTCTTTGTTCTTGTTAGACATTTATTCCTCGCTTATTACATAACTGTTTTGTACTTTTTATGTCATTGTGCCTTGGGTATTTATAGTATGGCGGAAAAATTGGACAGTAAAGGATTGTTTGGGCTGTTTTGGGATAAAAATATAAATGTTCGCCGCATAAGCTTTTTAAGTGCAAATACGGGAGGGAAAACAGATGCTTCCGGTGGCTTTTTTTATTGCCTTTTGTATGGATAAATAATACCGTGAGCGAAGGTTAGTTTTTGATAAGGACAGGAAAAATGGTAAAAAACTTTTTGAATGAATTTAAAAAATTCGCAATGCGTGGCAATGTTATCGATATGGCTGTCGGTATTATTATCGGTGCCGCTTTCGGTAAAATTGTGGACTCTTTGGTTAAAGATATCATTATGCCTCCGCTGGGGCTTTTGCTTGGTAAAGTAGATTTTGCCAACTTGTTCTTGGTCTTGAAAGACGGGCCGACCATACCGGGGCCGTATATGTCTTTGGACGTGGCTCAGAATGCCGGTGCGGTTACTTTGAATGTCGGACTTTTCATCAATGTAATGATAAGCTTTATTATTGTCGCTTTCGCAGTCTTCATTCTGATTAAAGCCGTAAATAAATTACAGGAAAGCTTGGATAAAAAAGATAAAGCCGCAGAAGCAAAAACAACAAAAACTTGCCCGTATTGCTGTGAGGAAATCCCCATAAAAGCTGTAAAGTGTCCTCGTTGTACGGCTGATATTGCTGAAAAGCCAAAGAAAACAACGGCTAGACAAACGGCAAAATAAGGGAAGAAAATGGCGATAACTTTTTATAATTCTTTGACTAAAAAGGCGGAACCTTTTGTTCCTTTGAATGCCGGTGAAGTCAAAATGTACAGCTGTGGGCCGACGATTTATAACTATTCTCATATAGGCAATTTCCGTGCGTTTGTGTTTTATGACTTGTTGGTGCGTTATCTGCGCTTTAGGGGTTTTGACGTTACTCATGTCATGAACCTTACCGATGTCGACGATAAAACAATTAAAGGCTCAATGGCAAAAGGGCAGAGTCTGACCGACTATACTTCTTTTTATGAAAAAGAGTTTTTAAAGGATATGCAGACCCTGAATATGAACCGCCCGAATATAATTCCTAAGGCTACCGAAGAAATAGACGCTATGGTTGAGCTTATTTCTAAGCTTTTGGAAAAAGGTCATGCCTATAAAAACGATAAGGGAGATATTTATTTTAAGATTTCTTCCTTCCCAGAGTATGGCGAAATGGCGGATATTGATAAACGCTCGTTAAAGGAAAATGCCGATAACCGTTTGAACAGTGCGGACGAATACGGCAAAGACAATGTCTTTGATTTTGCGCTTTGGAAAGCTTGGGACGAAAATGACGGCGATGTTTATTGGGAAACCAAAATCGGTAAGGGACGTCCGGGCTGGCATATCGAATGTTCGGCAATGTCGGCAAAGTATCTGGGGCAGCCTTTTGATATTCATACCGGAGGTATTGATTTAATCTTTCCGCATCATACTAATGAAATTGCTCAATCCGAATGTGCATGTGGGGTGAAGTTCTGTAATTACTGGATGCACAACGGGCATTTGTTCGTAAACGGTAAAAAGATGTCAAAATCTTTAGGCAACTTCTATACCTTGCGAGATTTGCTGGATAAGGGTTATTCGGCGGAGGCTATCCGTTATGAGCTGATTAAAGGACATTATCGCCAAGAACTCGATTTTAAAGAGGATAACTTGGAAGCTAATGCCAAGGTCATAAAGAAGTTTAAGGACTTTCTTTCTCGTTTGGACGATGTTAAGGACGCTTCCGGAACGGACGATGCTCAAGCTTTACTGGCGGAAACCAAAGAAGCCTTTATCCTTGCCATGGACGAGGATTTGAATACCCCGAACGGCTTGGCCGTGCTCTTTGACTTTATGGGCGAAGTTAATAAGCGTATGCCGGAAATGTCCGCTAAAGGCGCAGAAGGTGTAAAAGCTTTGTTTAACTCCTTTATGGACGTTTTCGGGTTTGCTGTGGCGTCAAAAGAAGATGCTTTGAATGCCGAGGAAGAAGCTTTGTTTACGCAAAGAAATGCTGCTCGGGCAGAAAAGAATTATGCTTTGGCAGATGAGTTAAAGCAAAAACTGAAAGCTTTGGGAATCGAAGTGAAGGATACTGCGGATGGAAGCAAGTGGAGCCGGATTTAAATCCGGTTTTACTTTTCGTTGTGTTGGGTGGGGGAAGATTTGGTGGAGCTGAAGAGGATTAAGGCGTAAAAAGTTGCCTTGAATGGCAATTTTTTCGCCTGTAATCTTAATTTTTGCTTAGAGAGGAAAACCGGCAGGTTTAACGAACTTAGCAAAAGTAAGGACGAATAGCTTTAGCGGAAAATATGAAATATTTTTTGGTGGAGCTGAAGAGGATCGAACTCTCGACCTACGCATTGCGAACGCGTCGCTCTCCCATCTGAGCTACAGCCCCACGTTCCTTTGAAAAGAAGGGCATAATGGATATTATTCGCTTGGTTATCAAGTAATCATGATGAAAAAACGGGAAAAAGATATAAATAATTACGCTTTTTTCACTTTTAACTTGACGAAACGGCAGAATCTATATAATAAGCATCTTCCGATTTAGGGACATAAGGATTCGTTTACGGTTTTTGAAGGCCGTTTTTTGTTTTGTTGAAAGGATATAAAAATGTCTAGACGTTGCGAAATAACTGGTAAAGGCGTAATGACCGGTAACAACGTTAGTCACGCTAACAATCACACAAGATGCCGCTTTCTTCCTAATTTGCAGGAAGTATCGCTTTTGAGCGAGATTCTGGGCGAAAGCGTTAAAATGCGTGTATCTGTAAGAGGTTTGCGTACGATAGAGCATAACGGAGGCTTGGACGCTTTTCTTCTTTCTACTTCGAATAGCAAGCTTACCGCAGAAGCTTTAGCCGTAAAGAAGCGCATAGAAAGAAAAATGCCAAAATCCGGAGAAGCTGTATCAGCTAACTAAAAAGTTTTTGGGTCGTCGCCAAGCGGTAAGGCAACGGGTTTTGATCCCGTCATTCCTAGGTTCGAATCCTAGCGACCCAGCCAAAACATTAAAAGAGGTATGCAAATGCGTACCTCTTTTCTTTTGGGGGAGGAGATAGCCATTGCTTCTTGGGGTAAAAGTGTAATAGGAAAATAATCCTTGACAAATGAATAAAAGTGTGTTATAAGGGTGCTGTGTGAGCCGGGATACGTGTATCCTCGGTTCTTTTTTTATGGCCGGAGCAGCTTGTTTGTTGCTCCGTTTTTTTTAGCAAAGACAAAACAGAAAGGAGAAAACAATGCCAATGTCTTATGTTATAAATGAAAATTATGATGAGACAAATGCTCTAAATGCTAATCAGTTTGCGATTCCGGAAATGCCGGAAATTACTCTTGCCAAAGATATAGGGTCTTCTTTGCCGGAGATTTCTTCGGGGATAAACAAAAAAGAGGAAGATGAGGAAGAGAAAATAACTCGGAAACCTGTAGCTTGGAGCTTTAAAGATAATCCTCCGCAAAATATTTTTGACCGTATGGACGGTAAATATCCAGAGGTGAAATTGCCGGCTTTTATTGGGGCGGAGAAAAAAGATATTTATAGTCTGGTTACTGATATTCGAGCCGGAAACATAACCGATGAAGACTTAAAAAACAACTGGAGCCGATAAGTCTTAAGCAGAATTGGGAAAATAAAAATCTTGCTCCGATAGTGAATGAAAAAAATGAAATACATCTGAACAGTAAAAAGGAACAACCGGAAACAGATAAGAATAAGTCCATTCTGGCTTCAACTAAGCAAGTACTGGAAGATGTTTCTGATCATTTTAAACAAGGGCTAGAAGATACTTTTGATTATTTAAAAGAAAATCATCCCAAATTAGTTAAGTTGTTTTCTACTATAGCTGAGAATTGGCAGAAAGACAGAACAATACGAGAAAAATGGGATTTGAACAATTTCTCTAGTCTTCAAAGCAAAGCTTTTTCAGCAAGGGGCTATGATGTTGCGGCAAAATTACTTGATAATTTTAATAAAGGGGATGGTTCTCCGGTATATTTGACAAGAGAGGAGTTGGGAAATGAAAAACTTTTGACAGAATTAGAGGATGAAAATGTCGATAGATTTAAAAATAATACTTTCGTTGGCACAGGAAGCAAAGAAAGCCAGAAGGTTTTAGAGGAAATAAAACAAGCCAAAGACGGAACAACCATTCGTATTGAGGATTCTTGGGATATAGGCAGAAAGAATACTCTTTTTGATAAAGCTAATATTGATTTGAATCTCGCTTTAGGTTCCTTTAACACACATTCTGTGTTTGAGGGTACAGTTACGAAAGAAGGGGATAAATTACATTATAAGGGTACAATTTTTCATAATATAAAAGATAAGTATGATTTTGATCCTGGTGATACCATAGCGTATATACAAAAAACAATGCAGGACAAAGGGTATAACAAACCCTTTATGGTTAATGTTGAGCCAAAGATAGAGGAGATTGAAGGTTGGGTTACGATTGGTAAGGACGGTCAGTTGCAAGAACCGACAATTACTTCTCGCAAAACGAGAAAATAATGCTATATTAGCCGGAGGCAGTAATCTGCTTTCGGCTTTATATATTAGGGGTTATGAGTTTTGCTTGAATTGTTGGAAAATAGGGTTGATGAACGGCAAGGGTCGATAATCTCTGCAAATGCCTTTGCTTTTATCTATTACTTAATGGTGTTTCCTATTTTGTTTATTATGGATTTTTGGGAAAATGAGTTACCATATGCCGGTTTGCAGATTATATTTTGTCTTTCTGTTTTTGTTGCCTTAAATTATATTTTTATCTTTTTTTTGCCGTTAAAACTTGCACAAAATCCAATAGCTAGGATAATTATTGGGCAAATAGTTTTTCTGTCTGCTTTCTTTTTTCTCTTCCTGCCGTCGGAAAGTTTTATGTATATCAAAACATATTCTTCGGGCGGTATAATATTGCTTGTATTGGTTTGGCTGTTTTTCTTTGCGGCTTTATTGTTCCTGCAAAGATTAGAAAACAAAAGTTTGTTTGTAAAAAATCTAATCACTTATAGTGGTAAAAATGTTTACGCTTTTTTATGTTACTGGCTTATTATGCCCATTGTGCTCATTATAATGGATATTTTTGGTCTGCCGTTTTCTTTAAAATATAATTTTATATCCTTGATATGGGCGAGTTATTTCTTTTGTGTGTTGCCATATTTCGTTTATATTTTTAGTGCTTGGCAAGCGTTTAAGGCTTCTGAATGCGTTACGGAAGTTCCCCGAGTATTTCAAGTTGATAGTTTTTCATTAGTAATGCTTTCTTTCTTTTTTTCTTTAATCTATTTCTTAAATTTCGTTTTTCTTTTTTTATTTTTGGCGTATGCCCTTGTCGGGTGGCTAATAGCCTCTTTAGCGTTTGAAATGTGGCAAAAAAGAAAAATGTCCAGTTGCAAGAACCGATAATTACTTCTCGCAAAACGAGAAAATAATGCTATATAAATATCGTTTGCCGATAACAGTATGTTATCGATTTTTGCGTTATTTAAAAAGTAAAATAGTGAGTAATATATGCCCATATCTAAAGATTCCCCAATTTTGAAGGTTAATTTTACTGGTGCTTCCAGTACTGGTAAATCAACCATTAGTGAATATTGTGCAAAGTTATATGGGGAGCCAAATGTTCCTGAACGTATGCGTGATCTTATGATAGAAAGAGGTATGGTTATTGCCGATATTACAAATGACCTTTTTATAGATGCCGCAAAACTTCAAGAAGAAGATATGCAGGTAAAACAAATGCAAGCTAAAAGATATTTATTTATTGATAGCGGTCCTTTAGTTTTTTATTTGGGTAATAAGTATTCATTCGGGCGGGATTTTTTAAAATTGAAAGAAATGGCACTTGATTTTTATAAGGAACAGGATGTTGTTTTTGTATGTGATAATAACATACCGTTTGATGCAAAAGAAATGAGAGGAGATGAAGGTACTAAAGATATTCTGCAAAAGGAAATCATAAAATTTTTGGATGATAATTCTATCAAATATACAATGATTTATGGTACGGTTGAAGAGCAGGCACAAATGGTAAAAACTAAGCTGGAAAGTTTGGATAAGGCTCAAAATCAGCTTTCGTTAGATTTGGTAAACTCTTCAAGTTTAAAGCAAGAAATATCTGTCTCGGAGGATAGAAAAAAGATGTCGGAAAATATACATGGGGCTAATCTGCTATATATGTTTGTTAAAGAACAAACAAGGCAGCGTAGGAGGTAATCTTGTACCGGAAAACAATCATAGCGGTTGGCGGAGGAGAAATCGGCAGAATAGCAATTATGTCCGATGGTGCTTCTCATAAAACTCCAGTGGAAACCATAAAAATAGATAAGGAAATAGTTGCGGCTTCCGGTAAAGAACACCCCAAAGATGCTTTTTATCGGAACGGCATCAAGAGCTTCTGTCTCTTATTTTGAAACGGTGCGTAATCATTTTGTCGATAGGCTTGGTTGTGCAAGCGTTAATACCCTGAATCTTCTCGAAAATACTTATACTTACGATGAACTTTGCCAGAAAATATTTTCGGTAGACATCGTTTATGTTGGCGGGGGAGATACGACAATGATGTTAAAAGTATGGAAAGAATATAAAGTAGATAAAATACTTTATGAAGCTTATCAGAAGGGCATTGTGTTGGCCGGTATTTCGGCAGGGGCAATCTGTTGGTTTGAATATTATGATAATATGGACGATATCTCAGATATATCTGAGTTGGATATAGTTCCGGGGTTGGGTTTTCTTAAAGGCTTTGCGGTTCCTCACTATAACTGGCTGACATCTCATGAAAAGGCTGAACTAAACCGGATATTGACGGAAAGAAAAATCACTGGTTTTGCTACTGATGATTGTACGGCCTTGGTTTTTAAAGATGACGAAATGGATATTATATCGTGCAGAATGGATCGTACGGTCATAAAAATACCTTAAGTTATGGGTTTATGAGATGAAAAAACTAATTTGCAGAGTTTTAAATATAAGAGAACACAAGTCTGTAGTGTTTGTTGATGCATATACAAATAATGATAAGGTAGAGCAAATAATGTTTGATAAAAGTATGTTTAACAAGCAGGCCATTAAAAATGGCGATTGTTTTGCCGTAACAGTGGAGCCAACTTTAAACAATAGAAGGCTTACAATTTTTAGGGCAATGGAAATGTTATGGGTTAGCCCTTGCCAAAATTGGGAAGGGGTAAAGAATATTCAAAAAAGTTCAAAAGGTTATGAAAAATATGCTCAAATAAATGCTCGGAATGCGGGAGTGCAAGTTAAGGTATATAGACTGAAGAATGATTTGATTAGAGAACTCTCGAGGATTTTGGATGAAGATGGTTTTGAACAAGTTAAATGCCATGTACTGGAAAAAGAACGAACAGCTTCTGCAATTCCGCCTTTTATAACATATGAAAAAAGTAATACTAAGCCTATTTATTTGAGGATTACGCCAGAAAATCAGCTTAAACAAACTTCCGCTATTCTATTGAAATCTGTTTATACCATAGACAGTGTATTTTTTAATAAAGATCCTGGAGCTAAACATCAACCTGAGATGTGTACTCTTGAGTTCGTTGCTCTTGATTACACAGAACAAGAAATTTTAGCATTTATGATAAAAGTAAATACTATAATGAACAGGCTTGCTAAAAAATATGGATTTGATACGGATAATGTAGATGTTCCTAGGGTTGTCGATTATAATGATTTAGAGAGTTTGCATATAAAATATGATAGACGGATTCCTGAGTTCAGAAATACTATTTTAATAAATGCTCCCGTAAACAGTCCTTTTGTGAAGGTCAATTCTAATGGGATGCGGACGGAAATAAAGTGGTATATTAATGGATCACTGACCGGACATGGTTATTCTGATGAGACAGATTGTCAGCAAATAAAGATTTCCTTGGAACAACAAAAGATAGCTAATAATTTAGAACAAATTAATGAAATGTCTTATTTCGAGTGGGGCCTTCCAAAATCAGTCAGTTTCGGTTTGGGAATCGATGCTCTGGTTTATAGATATTTAAATCTGGAACATATGGCATTAGCCTCTAATCCCTTAGGCATAAATTATGTTAATCATAGAAAAAATGATTTTCAGTATATTTAAAGAAAATCAATGACATATTTAAATAATATCATAGCCTATCCACAAAAAATAATGTTATATTAGCCGGAGGCAGTAATCTGTCTTCATTTTTTCATCGCAAGAATTGTTTAGGTGAGGGTGTATATCCCTTAAAAAGTGAATCTTTGCTTGACCTTTTTGGGGAAAGGTGATAAAAAACCGTTGTCTCATAATAGAGTTCTGGTTTGGAATCTCGAGAGAAGAGATACGTCAGTCAGCGAGGGTTCGCACACTGGCGCAATAATTATATGTCGTTTAATCAATTGCTTAAGGGCGGATTTATGTTTGATACATTGACTGACAG
>JAFWAG010000034.1 GCA_017507765.1 Alphaproteobacteria bacterium
CTTAAACTAACACTGCTTGCCGCCGTAAGGGTATAAAACGCCGTCGTCGCACTTGTCCAAGTCGCAATAATTCTGGCACAACTGCGATTATAATTCTTATCATAACCAAAGCGACACGCTACGTTTGAATTAGTATTCGCCGCATTACAAGTCGTTATGGTTTCTTGAGCATTCCCAACCCTAGCACTGCTCGTTCCTATATTTACAAAATAACAAGCCTTAGACGATGCGTTTGTACTGGTCGTAATGTTATACCAACCCGAAGACGCTGATTTATTCGCCGCAATAACCTGTTCACAGCTCCGGTTGATACTATTGTTCCAAGCATATCTGCACGCCGCCTTCGTTCCTCCGCTATCCGCATTACACTGAGTAATGACTTCCGGAACATCGGCAACATTCCCGTCTTTAAACACACACGGCTGATTAGCATCAAAGGTATTGCTTGACCTTGCCAGAGTATAAAAGCCCGTCAAAGCTATACCGCCGTTATCTTTATATGTCTTTCCTATAGCCTCACACGAAGTATTTATTCCTTTCTGAAAGCCCTTAACACACGAAGCAACATCGCCAAGATTGCAGTTTCTAATCGCTTCTATCGGATCAAAAACTACATCTTCCCAAGTCGTAACGCATTCTCCGGCAAGACAAAGCTCATCAGCTGAGATTTTTGCATACGTTGTATTTTCGATAATATCCTTTAACTGCTCTTCATTGATACCTGCGGAAACATCTTTATCATAAGCAGTCGTTACCACCGGAACTCCGGTAGGTAAGGAAGTAAACCCGTAATTGGAAACATCTTCCGCCCATACGCCGTTTATTCCCCAAGCCTTAGAAGTATCTTGCGCAGAATATATCCCCGCCGACACTCCCAATAACGAAGCAACCTTAGCTGCTTTCATATCACTGCCGGCATCTGTGGCGGCAACCATGGCGTTTATCGTCCCGTCATCTTCTTTGCGGATACCGATTTTGTAACCTTCTATATCTATCCCTACATCAGCAGGTTCAAGCTGTGTAGTGCCAACCGTCAAGGTTTCTTTATTTTCTTCAATATACTCAGCCGCCGCATTCTTAAGCAAAAGCAACGTATTTGCTTCATTGATATTATCTATATCCTGCCTGCGGTCAGCAACGTGTTTATAAAGCACCGGTGTCAGAGCGGCGATAAGCCCTAACACAATAATTGCTTCAACTGTAATACTGCCGATTTGGACGCTATTTTCTAGCGGGGGGGGGTAGAGACTTTCATTTTCTTAGGTAACATGGCTTTTTCCCTTCCTAAAGGATAGCTTTAACCCTACTACGCTACTATGATTCACAAACAAGCGTCAAGGCTTATTCAAATAATGCACTGCCTTGTCTTTTGGAACTTCAAAGCCGGAAAGTCTTCCTGCGCCTTATCCAGATGCCAAGCATTTCTGGCAAGAAATACCAAAGCCCCGTCATGGTCTTCAGCCATTGCGCTCCGGTTCGTATCCAAAAGCTTTTTCATATCAACAGCCTGCCCTTCCACCCAGCGAGCCGTATATAAAGAAGTAGGCTCAAAAATCACCGGTATATCGTATTCCGTGCGTATTCTGTCCGCCAACACTTCAAACTGCAAGGCTCCGACCACTCCGACAATCCAATCCGCCCCAAGCATAGGCTTAAAGACACTTGCTCCGCCCTCTTCGGCAATCTGTATCAAAGCCTTGCCAAGGTGTTTAGCTTTCAACGGGTCTTGCGGGCGCACCTTTTGCAATATTTCCGGCGCAAACGTAGGAATACCGGTAAAGGAAAGCTTTTCCCCTTCGGTCAAAGCATCACCAATCCGTAGGTTTCCGTGATTAGGAATCCCGATAATATCACCTGGGAAAGCATCTTCGGCAATTTCTCTTTCCTGAGCCAAGAACATCACCGGAGCCGGCAAAGGAATCTGCTTTCCGCTCCGCACATGAGTAAGCTTCATTCCTCGTAAGAAATGACCAGAACACAAGCGCATAAAAGCTATTCTGTCCCGATGTTTCGGATCCATATTTGCCTGTATTTTAAAGACAAAGCCGGAAACTTTATTTTCCTCGGGATTTATTTCCCGCTCTGTTGTCGGCTGAGGCCGAGGCGACGGCGCAAACGCTTCCAACCCGTCCAAAAGCTCTTTAACGCCGAAATTATTTACCGCACTGCCGAAAAATACCGGCGTCATAGTACCTTGCAGATAAGCTTCTTTATCAAAAGGCTTGCATAAAGCCTCTATCATTTCCAAATCTTCTTTCAACTTAGCCAAAAGATAATCGGGAATTATTTCTTTAAGCTTTTCATCGTCAAGATTAGTAAAAGTTTCCCCTTCTTGGCGTTTTTGCTTATCGGCTTTATCCATTAAAATAACTTGCTTGCGGACAATATCGTAACAGCCGTAAAAATCTCTCCCCATGCCTATCGGCCAGCTTACCGGCGTAACTTCCAAAGCCAAATCCTGTTCGATTTCGTCCATTAAAGAGAATGGGTCTCGCCCTTCTCTATCCAGCTTGTTAACAAAGGTAATAATGGGCATATCCCGCAAGCGGCATACTTCAAACAGCTTTCGGGTCTGAGACTCTATACCCTTTGCCGCATCAATCACCATAACCGCAGAATCCACGGCGGTAAGCACACGATAGGTATCTTCGCTGAAATCCTCATGCCCCGGAGTATCTAACAGATTAAAGCTGCAATTTCCGTATTCATAGCTCATTACCGAAGAAGCGACCGATATTCCGCGTTCTCTTTCCACCTTCAGCCAGTCGGAACGAGCACGTCTGGCATCTCCGCGAGCCTTCACCGCTCCGGCCATTTGAATAGCTCCTCCGAATAAAAGCAGTTTTTCCGTCAAAGTGGTTTTTCCGGCGTCAGGGTGAGCAATAATAGCAAAAGTACGCCGCCGTTTTACTTGCTCGCAAAGATTATTTGTCATTTATCAGTTCTTTATTTTAATTTTTCTTTCGTCCGGTTACTACGCCGGGATTTTTCCTTTTGGTTGTTTTCTTAGCCGCCGGAGTTTTCAGCAACTGTTTCGGAGCAGCCGTAGCCGCCGGAGCCGTAATCGTTTCCGCCTCTTCCAATACGCTCAAAGTATCAAAACCCTTAGGATTCAATCCGACTTGCACCAATTTTTCCACTGCGTCCTGTTCTTTATTTTTCTCATCTTCGGTAATCAAGCCCAAAGAATAAAGAACTTCCAAGCGGCGCACGGCCGTTCCCCCGTCCAAAAGATCCTTTGGCGGATTTGGCTGGTCAGCCTTTTCCAAAGACTTAGGCGGCAAAATAGCATCTAAAATCGTAATGCGTTCGGCCTCATGTTCTTCTGCCGATATTGAATGCATTTCAAAAGCATTGCGCAAGTCTAATAAACGCTCTTTCACGTCTTTAGCCGAAGGCGTAGGACGTTCAAGCCCGACCGCAGGAAGCCCCTTGGTAAACGGAAGTAAAGCTCCGACATTATTATTTCTGCGCACCGCAAACTCTTGCCGAGTAATCAGACCGTCTTCCGCCAATTCTTTAAAGGTAAGGAAGCGGGCAACCGCATTGCGGTCTCCTCCGGCAAACACTTTTTCCCCGACGGCAACCACGCCGGAAGAGTTATCCAAAGTACTTCCGGCCGTAGCAGGTAACGGAAGATTTGGATTAACGGCGAACTTGCCCGAACCGTCCTTTTGCTTTTTAACGGTAAAAGGAACCGTTGTTTTATCTGCGGTTTTAAGGCGTTGACGAGCGACTTCGTTCATTGGCAAAGGCGGCAAGTTCCGCAAATTACCTATTGTCGAAAGACCGTCGGCATTTATTTCGATTAAGTCTTCATAATAGCGACGAGCCTTAGCGGGAATACCCATAACGTCATAGCCCACTCCGGCAACCATTAAAGCATAAGGATATTTGGGAACTTTCCGCAAAGCTTCCTCTGCCTGTAAGATTGCCTGTTCCACGTTTCCTTCACCAAGGCTTACAATTGCCTTATCCGTAAGTTCCTTTGCGTCCTTTTCATCACTGCCGAACCAAGTAATATTTCGCTCTACGGGAGAACACGCCGCAGCCGCCATAATAGTTAAGCAAAAAGATAAATGCCGGATTTTCATATTCTTATACCTCTGCCAAGATATTACTCTTTTTGCAAACATACCTTTACTGAGCCATAAACGCAAGCAAGTTTAAATCCGCTTGCATATTTTTATCGCTTGGTTAAACTTAAGCTCCTAAGGTCAGATAGCCGGATGGCCGCGGTGGGTTTATACCACCGAGGAAAGTCCGGGCTTCATGGAGATACGATACCGGATAACGTCCGGCGGGAGAAATCTCAGGGATAGCGCCACAGAGAGCAGACCGCCTGATACACGCTTTAAGCGGGTTGGCAAGGGTGAAAGGGTGGGGTAAGAGCCCACCGCGGATTTGGTAACAAAGACGGCATGGCAAGCCCTATCGGAAGCAAGACCAAACAAGATGGCACGTTTCATTTAACGTAATAAGCGTTTCTCCTCGCAGTCATCGTGGTAGGTCGCCAGAGACGTTTGGCAACAAACGTTCAAGACGAATGGTCATCTATCGCCTTTATGGCGAAGACAAAACCCGGCTTATAGGCTGTCTGAACTTAGGCTTAATTTTTAAAACCTGTTCTTTTTTATTGTTTCTTTTCTTGCCACTTGCTGTTATATTCGCCACACATTTAATTGTTATTTTGTAAACAGGCGCCAAACATGAATAAAAAGCTTATCGGTTTATCTGGTTTATTAGTTTCCGGAGTTCTTTGCCAAGGCTGTACTTATAACAGCATTTACGAACCTTGGTTTGACGAAAATGCTCCTTTGTACGAAGAAGACGTAATCCGCCAAAAAAATGCGGCAAAAGCTTCCGCCGAGAGCCAACCGGAAAGCAAATCCGAAACACCCACCGAAGCTTCCGATATAAAAATGGAAAATGAATCCGAAGACTCGGGATTTTTCGATTGGCTGTTTAACAATAACGATGAAGAAGAAATAGTTGTAAATGTTCCGCACATACCGGAAGACGAGATTGTTCATTCGGAAAACAAATCTTATGTACCGCAAACCGAACTTGATGAAAGCTCTACGGATTTAGTTTACGATGAAAGCATCACCCGTCAGGAAGTAACCGTGGTAAGGCCTCTGGAAAATCCGGCACCGAAAGTTGCCCCCAAAGCCGAACCGGCTCCTGTAGCCACAGAAAAAGCTCCGGAAGTCAAAGAAGCCAAGGCCGTAGTTACGGCAACACCGGAATCCCCTGCCCCCAAAGCGGCTCCTGCCGTTCCGGTAACCGTAGCCAACGCCCCAACCATTTCCGAAACAATTGAAGACGAAGAAGAGTTTGTGGAGATTCCTATTGCCATATTAACCAATCAGGAAACTTCTCCGGCACCTAAAGCCGAACCCGAAACTCAAGAGGCAAGCGTTCATCATGAACCGACTCCCATTGTTCACCCTACCCACAACGGCGACTGCAATGGCAAGCCAACGCCGCTTTATACGGGCAAGCCTGTTCCTCCTGCCGAAAATCCGCCCTATTTTGTTAATGAAGAAGCTTTAATTGTTTCCTCTCCGGCTTTGTACCAAGATGAAAAGCCCTATTTGCCGCAGCTTCCGGTACAGCATTCTGCCGCTCAAAACACTTTGGCACCGTTGGATACTCTGGCGGCAAAGCTTCCTCCCACGGGACCTGCCGTATCTTTTATGACGTCCAACATTCCTTATCTGACGGAATCCGACAAACTGGACAGCAAAGACAAAGCTTCTTTGGAAGACACCGCAGACTTATGCAATGAATACAACTGTACGGTAAGATTGATTGTTCATGCGGATACAACGGTATCTCCGCGCGCTCCCGAATTATCGGCAAGCCGAGCCGCCAACATTAAAAAGCAGTTGCGCACCCACGGCATCAAAGACAGCCGCATCATAACCGAGCTTGTTGCCGATGAATATGCCGGTGATTTTGCCGAAGTATTTATTGAATACTGATAAGCGGAATAATTTGTATGGCAGCCCCCCTTCTTGGCGTAGAAAGCTCGTTTAATTCTTATCAGTGGGTGCAAAAGCCTTACACCGACAAGGAAGCGGAGTATTTAACCCGCCGCTTTGACCTTCCGTTCATTGTGGCGCAGATTTTATCTTCCCGAAACATCAAAGCCGAAGAAGCCGAAGCCTTCCTATACCCCAGCATGAAAAAGCACCTTCCCGACCCAAGTCGCCTAAAAGACATGGATAAAGGAGTAGCAAGAGCCGCCAAAGCCATAAAGAACGGGGAAAAAATCGCCATTTTCGGCGACTATGACGTTGACGGAGCCACCTCTTCTTCTTTGTTATACCTGTTTTTAAAGACCGTCGGCGCAGAAGTTATCCTGCACATTCCTGACCGAGACGACGGCTATGGCCCCAACATGAAAGCCATGGAGGATTTTATTTCCGCCGGAGTACATCTTTTGCTTACCGTAGACTGCGGAACCGGTGCGGCAGAGCCTTTAAACTTCATCTCCTCCAAAGGCGTTGACACGATAGTAATCGACCACCATGAGCCTGATATTACCGCCGCTCCGACCGTCCACGCTTTGATAAATCCCAAGCGCATAGATGAAGCCATAGATAATCCTTGGCGTTCTTTGGCTGCCGTAGGTGTAGCTTTTATGTTTATCATTGCCTTAAACCGTCTTTTACGAACCGAAGAATGGTATTCGCAAAACGGCATTCCCGAACCGGACATACGGCAATGGCTTGATTTAGTAGCCTTGGGAACCGTGTGCGATGTTGTTCCGCTTATCGGCCTCAACCGGCTTTTGGTCAAAAGCGGCTTAAAATACTTTGCCAAGCGTTCCAACATCGGCCTAGCCGCACTCAGCGATTCCGCCGGCATAAAAGAAGCCCCCGGAACCTATCATCTTGGCTTTGTCTTAGGCCCCCGCATCAACGCCGGAGGCAGAATCGGCAACGCCGCTCTGGGCGCATCTTTAATCTGCACCCCGAACGATGACGAAGCAGCCTCTATCTGTAAAAAGCTTGAGGAATTAAACGCTACCCGCAAAGAAATTGAAGCCGCCGTAAGCATCGAAGCCATTGAACAAATCGAAAGCCGCAGCGAAGAACAAAACATCGCCTTTGCCTATGGCAAAGACTGGCACGCCGGAGTTATCGGCATTGTCGCCGGCCGCTTAAAAGAAAGATACAACCTTCCGTCCTTCGTTATTTCCATTGACGGAGACGAAGCCCACGGCTCTTGCCGTTCCGTCCCCGGCATAGACATTGGCTCTGCCGTTCTTGACGCTTTGGCGCACGGTATAATCAGCAAAGGCGGGGGGCATATCATGGCGGCAGGCTTTTCGCTTCCGGCAGCGAACATTCCCGAAGCTTATCGCTTTTTCTCGGAACACATAGCTTCCCAAGCCGGCAAAGATTTAAGCACTCCGGAACTTGAGCTTGACGGAGTACTGGATATCAACGCCGTGAACTTAGAGCTTGCCGAGACTTTAAACCTTCTGGAACCGTTCGGAGAAGGCAATCCCGAACCGAAGTTTGCCTTAAAAGAAGTCGGCGTTTATGCCTCCGGCATACGAGGCAGCGGCCATATTGTCTGCACTCTTTCCGGCCGTGCCGGCGGTTCGGTCAAAGCCATAGCCTTCAAAGCCGCAGATACCGGCATGGGCAAAAGCTTTCTGGAAAACCACGGAGAGATGTATAACCTTGCCGGTTATTTAAAAATAAATGAGTGGAATGGGCGCAAAAGCGTCCAATTTGTCATCATTGATGCCCATAAAATATAAAAAAATGCATTTTAATGAAAAAAAGGACTTGCTAAGCAGAAAGTTTTAAGGTATCTATGCACCTCTCGTTAAGAGAAGGTTTCATGACCCCATCGTCTAGAGGCCTAGGACATCGCCCTTTCACGGCGGTAACGCGGGTTCGACTCCCGCTGGGGTCGCCA
>JAFWAG010000035.1 GCA_017507765.1 Alphaproteobacteria bacterium
AACATTTGGTTGATGTAATCAGTGTTTAGGTCAGTTAATTTTGTCGAGTCAGGAAGTTCTACTTTTAAATATTCAAAGTTAGAAATTTCGCCAAAGTATAAATTATCTACGCTGTTTACTCTTTCTCCCAATGCTGTTGTCATAAATTTGGTGTAAGAAGTAACATATTGATTTATTGCGTAGTCGTAAACACGTTCTTTGTGTGTTTCTATATCATAATATATATACACACTTGTTTCGCTGGTTTCTACCGATGTGTCAGAGAATGAAAGCGGAACATAAGATTCGCCCGTTACATCGTCTATTACCGATTGATTAACGTAGGTGTAGTGATATCCAAATTTCATCTCGCCAGTGTCTTCGTCAATATCAGGAACAGTTGTGTATTGAGTGTTGCCTTCTGAATCTACTGATGCTTCAGAAGTAAGATAAATTTCGTTTAAGTATCTTACTGCAACAGTCGACCAGAGCTTTTAAGCTGCAAAAAAGAGCGGCAAGAGTTGGATTTGACTGGGAAAGCGCAGACGCCGCCTTATTAAAGCTGAAAGAAGAGCTTAGCGAAGTTGAAGCCGAAATGGATAAAAACCGTGAAGAAAACCACGACCGTATGGAAGAAGAACTCGGCGATTTGATGTTTTCCGTGATAAATGTCGCCAGAAAGCTTAAAGTTGATCCAGATACCGCTTTGCGTAATGCAAACCGAAAGTTTGAAAACCGCTTCGCTTTCATTGAAAGCGAGCTTGCCAAAAAAGGCTTAACACCTGCCGAAGCCGGCTTAATGCAAATGGAGGAATTATGGGAAAAATCAAAAAAATCTGTTTAAGCGCACTTTTGCTTGCCGGAATTGCCCTTGCTTCCGCTTGTTATGTGCCGGACGATTTTACCGGTGATGTTACCATTGATAAAAACGGTGATTTCATTATTGATTATTCGGGAATACTTACTTGGGCGCCTTTTTACGGGCAGATAAAAGAAGGTAAACTGGCAGGAGAAGAAAAGGAAAAGAAAATCGCTGCCGCCGAAGCAGACTTGGCAAGAGATACCAACTTTACCGAAATTGAATCTCTGGGCGATGCTCAATTCCGAGTTAAATATCATCGGGAAGGAAAGATTAAGCCTAATTCTTTGATTACCTTTGTCCGCAGAGATTCCTTTATCATGAAAATCAAAGCCGATAAAACCGCAAGCACCGCAACCTTTTCCGGACGTTGGATGACGCCGGAAAAAGCAGAACAGCTTGTGAAATACGGGCTTAAAGTCCAAGGCGTATTTCGGGTAAGAACCGATGCGGAAGTTATATCTTCCAATGCTTCCGAAGTAATTAAGCTTAAAAACGGCTTTACCCTTTATTATTGGAAAGTCGAAGGTTTCAGCAATACGCCGCCTTCTTTGGTTGTTCGATTAAATCCTTAAAGCCATGGTGAAAGCTTATCAAAACCGCTCGGAAATGATGGCGGATATATTGAAAATGTCGCCAAAGGAACGAGCGGAAGTTCTTGCCGTTCCGGGAAATCGAAGTTTAGTGGAAAGCTTTGGGACTAATTTATTATTATTGTCTGGCAAAGATACTCCTTTGGATAAGCTGCAAGTCGGCTTGATTTACCGCAATCACCCGCAAACAAACACTCCGGACGGTATCGGGCCGTTGGGCGGAATTGCCGAAATTATCGCTTGGGAAGACTTTGTTTCTCTTTCCCCAAACGAGCAAAATAACCTTATCGGGATAAAAGATAATGTAATTGCCGGAAAAGACGGAAATGCGCTGTTTTTAACCGATAAAAACCTTATCCGCATTAACAATATCGCCAGAGAAGTCAAAGAAGAACTTACCGATATCGGAATTATCCCGCCTTCTTTGGACTTTGCAAAAATGGAATTGGCTGATTTGCCGGGGATAAAAGATGACAGCTATATAATCAATGTATGGAACGGGCAAAAGCCGGCAGCTGATGTTTTTGCCATTAATCCTCAAGGGGCAAAGTTATATATTGAAGAAGCCTTGCTTGATGACTTGGTTAAACAAGCAAAGCCGCCCAAAAATCACGGCGAAGTACGGGCTTTTTTAAAAATGCCGTTTACGGAAGCTTTGCGCCGATACGGTAAAACCGGAGGCGACTTTCAAGACAAAGACGGCTTTGATTTAACTTATAATTTCCGCTATCCGCATGAATATCTGGTTTTATGGCAAGAGGCCGCCAAACGCCTTAATTTCAATCAGGACGCCATAAAAAGCCTGATACAGGAGATAAATCCCGATTTTAACCTGTTGGCGGAGAAACTGGCAAAGCCGTTAAGCTTTATTGAAGAAATTATCGGGCTAAAAAAGCAATAACTTTACACTTATCTTTTAATCCTATAGCATAGGTACGTCTTTATCGTATTGGATAGAGGCGGGATGTAGTAGTCCCATGAAAAGCTCACGTTTGGAAATCCCAGATGACTGGGAGGCAAAGGAATAAGTGTATCACAAATACTTTGCACCGCATTTTCACGGACTACTAACTCCCAGTCATTGCTCCAAAAGGAAGCCATAGTTTTATGGGGGATTAAAGTATGAACCGTACTAAACATAAAGGAAGTATCACCGTTGAAGTTATCATTATGTTAGGGCTTATCGCTACCCTGACACCGATACTTTATAAGCATGTTGCTGACCGGTGGGAAGAAATCGACAATATCAACGAAGCAAATACTCTGCTGTTAATCAAGAATGCTACCAAGGATTACATAGATGCAAATAAAGATGCTATCGCCGTTGGAACTTTACTTCTGGAACCGGTTGATGTCGGGGTTGATGTAACTGGATATAAAATAGGTATTCGCAAAGATTCCGACGGAACGATAAATGCTATGATTTCCGGTGTCGGCGGCAATGATATGAAAGCGGCAAAGGTTGCTTCCTTACTTGGGGTTTCCGCAGGAATATACTCGGCACAGGATAGTTCGGCGGCTTGGGGCATAAATGGCGTTTGGGCGGAAAATATAACTAATTACGGGTTTACCTCGCTTCCTACCGGAGTTCCGGTACTTACCACTATTTATGATGAAGAAGATGCCGGTTTAAATGAAGAACAGTTAAAAGAGTTTATTGAAAACAACACTTTTGAACAGATTACGGCGAAAAAGTTCTGTGTTGATAATCCGGAAGTTCCCACAGAAGAAAGATGCATAAATAAATGGAATGAAGAAACGTGTCCGGAATTGATTGCTTTATGCGATGCCGGAGCAAAATGCAATGACGCATACTCTAAACGCTGCAACCAATCTTGTAATGATATTTTGATAAGTTACCGAGCAGAAGGAAGTACTCCGACTTCAAATTATGCTTTTCGTTTAACGGGAAGTAATTCAAATGGTGAAGCCAACAAAACCAAATGCTATTTTACTTCGACCGCCGGGTTTAATGCGGTTGATCTTATTGAGGCTTGCAACGCCAAAGACATGGAAGCTTGTAGCCAAGCAAACACCTATAGCCTTAATAGCACTTGCCAGAAAATTATGGACGCTTATAAAACTTTAAACAAAACGCCCAGAAACGGAGTCTATAAGCTGGGTTCGGCCGGAACGGATACAAATTGTTGGTTTAAAAGCACTACCGGATATTCCAGCAAGGAAGTAATTGAAAAGTGTAATGCGGGAACAAGCATTGCCTGTCAAATTGGTCGAGAAAATAAATTAAATCGTACTTGTGCAGAGTTACAAACTACGATGAAAAGTTATGGTTCGTCTCCGGCAAGCGGTTCGTTCAAACTGACACTTACCAGTACCTCTCCCACTTCTTACACTTGCGATATGAGCCAAACTCCGGCATGGACAAGAGTTTTACTCTCCGGAACGGAAGGAGCATCTTATACCGCTCCATACAAGGCCACTTATGGTTTCGCCTGTGCAGGGGGAGCGGGAAACACTGCCAGCACTTCTGCCGGAGCTAAAGGAGGTGTTGTCTCCGGAACGGGAGAGTTTGCTTCCGGTACGATTTTTAAAATTACCGTAAAAAAAGGAGGAAATGATTGGGGAACGCCGTCTGTTCAATCTGGCGGTAATGGCATAGGAATCTATCTTGGTAATTCTTATGCTCTGGCTAATTTAAAAATTGTGGCCGGAGGTGGCGGAGGAGCTCAAGGAGACGGCGGTGGCGGCGGTTGGGGCGGCGGCGGAACCAATACAGGAAATAGAGCATCACAAGGCGGACAAGGATTTTATGCCACGGCAACAACTTATGTCGGGGTAGCAGGAGGCGGAAACGGCGGCTGTCCGACCTATGCCGGTTCGCCATACGGAGGCGGAGGTTCCGGTTGTAACACGTCTCCGAGTGACCCTGGATCCGGCGGTGGGTCAGGGTATTGTTCTTTGACTATATGTAAGGAAGCCTTGCCTTATGGAATAAGTCAAAAGTTTGCTGGAACGAAGACGACAACCAGTGGTACCGGTAAGTATATTGTTCCGCCGGAAGCCGCAGTTTATATCTTAGAAATAAAGGACTGATTTAAACATTACGACATATAGGAATGGAGAGACTTTGCCATGGTTTGCCAAGTATCTTCATCAGGCGTAAGGATTAAAGCACCGTCAACCGGAACCGGACGGTATGGTGTGCCGTCAAGAAGTGCACCGTATCCTCCGGCTTCTTTATGCAGGAATACTCCCGCCGCATGATCCCACGGTTGAAGCGGAATGGTATGATAAATACCAAAGTCAACTACGCCCATTAACAGCATAGAATAAGAAAAAGCCGCACTGCCCCACCATAATTTATTTTTGATTTTTTCTTCCAAATCAGGGAGTTCTATGCTTAGCGTTCCTTTCATATCAGACAAATCCGCAGGTGCCGGAGGTATCGTAAGCTTTTGCCCTTTGCACCATGCGCCACTGCCCTTTTCTCCGGCAATTAACAAATCATCGTGAAGGGGAATGTTTATCCAACCGGCAATCGTTTCTCCGTTCTTTACCATAGAAACAATAACCCCAAAAACGTCCTTGCCTTTGATAAAGTTTTTAGTACCGTCCAACGGGTCAACAACCCAAATCGTCGTATCCGGATAAGATAAAGCGTCATAAACATCGGGATTTTGAAAGGCAACCTCTTCGCCAATAACTACCGAACCGGGGACTAAATCTTTTAAGCGGGCAGAAAGCATCTTTTCCGCTTCCATATCGGCAACGGTTACAAAATCTGTCGGGCCGCTTTTGGTGGCAATTTCCCCTGCTTCCAGCTTTTGAAAATGCGGAAGGAGGCTTTCTTTGACAACATCACGGATTATTTGGCTTACTTCGTCTATCATTCAGATTTTTTCTTCCCCTCTATCATAACTTGCAAGCGGTTTACATCGGCTTTATCCATGCGGACATGGAAAGATGCAAAATTGTCATCATCGGTGCGGGATACAATTTCTGCCCGCCGATAAAGCCAAGAAATGGCGGCTCCGTCATCTATCGGCAACTTCACGCTTAAATCAAGTTTTGTTTCGCTAAGCTTGATTTCCAAAAGATGCAAAAGCTCAGGTATCCCTTCGCCGGTCTTTGCCGAAACCGCAACAATTTTCTCCTTACGGTGGGCAGAGGTCAACATAGCCTTTCGCTCTTCTTCCTCCATAAGGTCAACTTTATTTAAAACTTCCAAAAGGTTGTCTTCGATTTTTTCTTCCAAGCCAAGGCTTTTAAGAACTTTATAAACGTCTTGCCGCTGTGCCTCTGTATCGGCATGACAACAATCCCGAACGTGCAGAATTATGTCCGCTTCCAAAACTTCTTCCAATGTTGCCCGAAAAGCAGCAACCAGTTCCGTGGGAAGTTCGGATATAAAGCCTACGGTATCAGACAGGATTACTTCGGAACCGTTGGGAAGAGAAAGCTGCCTCATCGTCGGGTCCAAGGTAGCAAAAAGCTGATCTTTGGCTAAAACATCGGCATGGGTAAGGCGATTAAAAAGCGTCGATTTCCCAGCGTTGGTATAGCCAACCAAAGCAATGGTCGGATAAGGAACTCTTTTGCGGGCAGTACGATGCAAACTGCGGGTGCGCTTTACTTCTTCCAATTCTTTTTTAATTTTGCTTATCCGGTCAGAGATTATCCGCCTATCCATTTCAATTTGCTTTTCACCGGGGCCGCCAAGGAAGCCGGCTCCGCCACGCTGTCTTTCCAAGTGCGTCCAACTGCGTACCAAACGGCTTTTTTGATAGCTTAGATGCGCAAGTTCCACCTGCAAAACGCCTTCTTTGGTACTGGCTCGCTCGCCAAAAATCTCTAATATCAAGGCAGTGCGGTCAATTACCTTGCAATTCCATGCTTTTTCAAGGTTCCTTTGCTGCATGGGAGAAAGCTGGCAATCCATGATAACCAAAGATGCATCTTCCGAAGCGATAATTCCGCTTAAACGCTCAACATTACCTTGGCCAATATAGGTGGAAGGCTTGATATTGTTTACCTTAATAACTTCGGAAAAGACTACCGCAAGACCAATGGCTTCGGTAAGACCTACGGCTTCCGCCAAACGCCCTTCGGGCGAGCGAAGACTTGCATCTGCTACGGATAGTACGGCAGGATAAATAACGATGGCTGATTGAGGGCTTTCTTTTAACAATCCTCTGAAACTTCGTCAGCCTCCTCTGGCAAAGCAGGTGCAGATTTATCAGAAGCATCTTCGTCAAATAACTGCAAAGGCTCGCTTGGCATAATGGTGGAAATGGAATGCTTGAAAACAAGCTGAGAATGGCCTTCCCTGCGCAAAAGCAAACTGTATGCGTCAAAACAAGTAACTATTCCCTGTAAACGCACTCCGCAAATCAAAAAGACGGTTACGGGAGTTTTGTTCGCACTGATATGCTTTAAAAACAAATCTTGAATATTCTTGTCGTTGTTATGGGCGTGATGATTATTATTACGTTTTTTGTTATAATAGTCTGGCATTTTAAACCTCTTTGTTATTTTTTGTTTGGGCTTTCAGTAATGCTTTCGCCCACCGATGTCAGTGTACACTTTTTTTACAAATAAAGTCTACTAAAACAAATTAAAGCCCGCAGAAAACATTTTTTCAACATTTTTTATTGCTCCGTGACGGACAAAAAACAGTAAAATATCCCCGCTTGCCAAAACTGTGTCACCATAAGGAAGAAGCAAGTTATCATCACGGAAAATCCCCCCCCAAACTGCACCTTTGGGGAGAACCATTTCTTCCACCGGCATACCTATGTATTCCGCATTTGCCGAAATATCGACTTCCAAAACTTCGGCAATGCCTCCGCGAATGGCGTAGGCGGATTGAATGTTACCGCGCCGGATATGGTGGATAATGCTTGATATCGTAATGCTTTTGGGGTCTAAGACCACGTCAACGCCCAAGTTAGCAACCAGATTGTTATAAGCAACCTTGTCAACCATGGCAAAGGTCTGCTTTACCCCATAACGGCGAACCAATAAGGAACCAAGGATATTGTCTTCATCTTCGCCGCTTAAAGCTATACTGGTTTCTATGTTGCGGATTCCGGCTTCTTCCAAAATATCAGCTTCCAAAAAGTCCCCGTGAATAATCTTTACATCAGGCAATGCTTCCGAAGCTTTTTCGGCGGTGTGGGCGTCACGCTCAATAATCGTTACGCTGTCGACAAGCTTTTTTTCTTCCAATTGGCCGGCAAGGTAAACGCCTATTCTGCCGGCGCCGAAAATTACTATGTGGTTAGCGGCTCGCTCTTCATGGCCGAAAGCGTTTAAAGCCCTTAACACTTGCGACGATTTAACCAGAAAATAAACTTCGTCGTTAAGCTGAATATGCTCTTCCAAAGACGGGAAAAGCAAATGACCGTTCCGAACAATGCCGGTAACACTCATCGCTATGTCCGGAAAAATTGAGGCAATCTGGCGAAGAGAAATACGCAAAACCGGACAGTTTTCATCACACCGAACCGATAAAAGGTATACTTGCTCGTTCAAAAGAGGAATTACTTCCAATGCTCCGGGGGCGCTTAAATTACGCTCTATCGCTTTGGCCATTTCGATTTCCGGAGAAATAATAACGTCTATCGGCATATTGCCGCTGGTATAAATATCTGCCCATTCTCTGCCAAGATATTCCGGTGAACGAATGCGGGCAATTTTGGTGGGAATGTGAAAAATCGAGTTGGCAACCAAACTGGTAACCATGTTAAGTTCGTCCGAAGGCGTAACCGCAATTATCATATCGGCATTTTCGGCGCCGGCTTCTTCCAAAATCTCCGGATACGAGCCGTGGCCGTAAACAGCTCTGACGTCAATGCTTTCGCTGATATTATCCACAACTTCTTCGTCGCTGTCGATTAAAGTAACCGCATTTTCTTCTTCCGCAAGATACTTGGCTATATCAGTTCCTACCTGCCCTGCTCCGCAAATGATGATTTTCATTCTTCGCTTGCTTCCTCTTCTTCAGAAAAACGCCGCTTAACCTCTATACCAAGGCTTTTAAGCTTGCGGTATAAGGCTGACCTTTCCATGCCGACAAACTTCGCCGTACGGGAAATATTGTCGCCAAACCTTTTCATCTGAGCCTCTATGTACTCTTTTTCAAAGACTTCCCTCGCCTCTTTCAAAGACAGAGACATGATAGACATTGAACGATCCCAGCGAAGGGAATCCGGTGATTTTAAATTAATTTCCGCCGGAAGCATATCTTCATGAATGGCGGTATCTGCGTCCGGATTGATAATCGTAAGCCACTCCAAAACATTGCGAAGCTGACGGACGTTCCCCGGCCAATCATAAGCCTGCAAAACCGCCAAAGCATCATCGGCAAAAGTCGGCATCTTCGTCGATTTAAGTTCGGAAAAACGACCCATAAAATAATCTATTAAAGGAATGATATCATCTTTACGTTCCTTTAACGGCGGAACCCGTATCGGCACAACATTCAGGCGGTAATATAAATCTTCCCTGATTTTGCCGTTTTTAATCTCCGCCGCAATATCTTTGGTCGTAGAGGCAATAAAACGAATATTGCTTTTTATCTTTTTGGCACCGTGAAGACGTTCAAAGCTCATTTCCTGCATAAGGCGGATAAGCTTGCTTTGAATGCCTATCGGCATATCGACGATTTCGTCCAGTAAAACGGTGCCTCCGTCCGCTTTTTCCAAAATGCCGGTATGAATAACCTGTCCGCCGCTTTCTTCCCCAAACAACTCCGCATCGGCTCGTTCTTCCGTCAAAGCAGCACAGTTTACAATGGCAAACGGGTATTCCCGACGACCTGATTTTAAATGTATCTGCTTGGCAACAAGCTCTTTACCAGAACCGGAAGCTCCGGTAATGAAAATACGGGAACTGGTCGGAGCGGCTTTGTCTATCATCTGGCGAAGATTTTGAATTAACAAAGAATTGCCTATCAATTCCTCATCACCAAACATAAGCTGACGCAAATCTTCATTTTCTCTTTTCAGGCGAGTGGCTTCCAAAGCTCTTTGCACGACCAAAAGCAAACGGTCGGATTTAAACGGCTTTTCGATAAAATCATAAGCTCCGACTTTGATAGAGCTTACGGCTGTGGCTATGTTGCCGTGGCCGCTCATCATTATAACCGGAAGGAAGGGGTTATCTTCTTTTAGCTTTTTTAAAATCTCTATTCCGTCAAGAGGGCTGCCTTCAAGCCAAATGTCCAAAATAACCAAATCAGGACGTTCTTTTTGAGCAAGAGAAAGGGCTGTATCACTGTCTCCTGCCTCTAATGTACTGTATCCTTCGTCTTGCAAGACGCCGGAAACCAACATACGGATATCTTTTTCATCATCAACAATAAGTATGTTCGCGCTCATTTACTTATCCTTATGCGGGAAGAAAAGTGTTACCACTGCGCCGCCTTTCGGAGCATCTTCTATTTGCAGGCTGCCACCATGGTCTTCCATAATTTTCTTTACTATCGCCAAGCCTAATCCGGTTCCTTTACTTTTGGTTGTTATGTACGGTTCGGTTATCATATTACGGGTGTCGTCATGAGGCAACCCTTTGCCGTTATCTGAAATACTTAAAGTTATATCGCCAAAAGTATCTTGCTCTAATGAAATGTCTATCTGACCTTTAAGCTCGCCCTTATCCTTTATTGCTTCCACAGAGTTTTTCAAAATGTTCGTAATGACTTGGGAAACTTGCTGAGAATCACAGTTAAGTAAAACCGGTCCTGCTGGAAGAGAAAGCGTAAACTCTATATCTCCGTTTGCCGTTTTTTGCAGGAAAACTGCCTGATTAAGAAGATTCTTTATGTTGTTTTGCTTCATAACCGGAGCCGGCATACGGGCAAAGGCGGAAAACTCGTCAACCATGCGGCCGATTTCATCAACATGGCGGACAATCGTATCCGTACAAACGGAAAAATCTTCGGCTCCTTCGCCGATTGCGGAACTGTATTTGCGCTTTAACCGTTCGGCTGCAAGCTGAATAGGCGTAAGCGGATTTTTTATTTCATGCGCAACACGGCGGGCAACGTCTGCCCAAGCGGCTTTTCTTTGCGCAGACTGCAAGTCGGTAATATCGTCAAAGGTGAAGATAAATCCTTCCAAATCTTTACCATTGTACTCGGCAACTATTCTTGCCAGTAAAATCCGCAAAGCTCCTTGATTATAAAGTTTAAGTTCCAATTCAACGGTTTTGTCAGGGTGCTGTTTAATCAAGTCTAAAGCTTCGGAAAGCTCCGGTATAATGGCAGTAAGCTTTTTGCCTTTGTTATTATTAAACGCATCGCCAAGAATATCCAAAGCGGCTTGGTTAATAATCCGGATTTTTCCTTTGGTATCAGTGCTGACAACACCGACGGATACTCCCGCAAGAATCGTTTCAATAAAGCCTCGACGCTCGTCTAATTCCTTGTTAGTACGGGATATTTCTCCCATCATTCGGTTAAAAGCTCGGCTTAGAAGGCTTAATTCATCTTTATAGCCGTCTTCGCGGACACGAACCGAGAAATCGCCTTGCCTAATTTTATCCGAAGCATCGATAAGGTTGACAATCGGTGTACTGATACGGGACGCAAAAACTAAACCAATCCACGCCGAAACCAACATCAAAAGCAAAGATACAATGATGAAAATCGAGATGAAAACCATCTCTATTACCGAACGCTGGCCTTCCAAAGATTCATATTTGTCTACGGCGATTGAGGCTCTTTCAATATGATTTAAAACCGAAGGGTCAACCATTCTGCCGACATAAAGATAGGAAAGGGAATCCGGTATTTTTGCCAAAGCTCTAACCCTGTCTTTCTTTTCGGCGGTTACGATAACAATATCCCCTTTGTCCGCCCTGTCCAATGCGCCGAACGGAACTTCCTCTGACCGGAGAGCAAAGGTATAACCGGCATGAGCCGTAACCTGTCCGGAACGGTCAAAAATTATTGCCTCGTCCAATCCTCGGGCAATAAGCTTGCCGGTAAGCTTTCTTTCCAAATCATCGGTGGGTGAATTAAGAAAATTGATATCGTATAAAATAGAGGCCGCATCAGAGGTTATACTGCGGGTATGCTCGTCCAGATAAGCTTCGGCGACACTTCGGGATTCTTTAACCGCATTGTAAACCTGATCGCTGAACCATGCTTGTAAACCTACGCTGAAAAATATCGCAGAAAATATGCTAACCAACAGCGTCGGCGTGGCGGTAATAACCAAAAACAACAACACAAAACGGACATGAAGGCCGGAACCTACGCTGCCTTGTCTTTTTTCGGACCATACTTTTAAAACCCGCCGCACAATCATGAACATAAGAAAAAGCAACAGGATTAAATCCGTGTATAATAAAGAAATAACCGTTTTGGTGTCAGGGCCGTTAGGTAAAGAAAAGGCGATATAGGTAGCAACACCGCTGATTAAAGCCAAAACCGCCAAAAAATAGCTGAGCTTGCGAGATAACGATACCTTTCTTGCCCACAAGCCAAGCCGCATAAGCAAACGGTTATAATGTTCAAATCCCTTCATCTTCACCTGCTTTTGCGTAAAAATCGCTGATTGTACGGGTTAAGATATCTATATCCTCTATGGTATTTATTTCCTGCCGGAACTTTGCCGCATCTCTCATACCGGAAACGTACCAACATATATGTTTGCGGAACAAATAAATACCTTTCGGAGCTTGATAATAATCAAGCATAAGCCTTAAATGTTCAAGCTGTAATTGCTTTTGCTCCGCCAAAGAGGGAGTTTCGGGAATCGGATTGCCGGAGCAAGCGGCTTCAATCTGCCCCATAAGCCAAGGGTGGCCAAGAACCGCTCTGCCTACCATAATGCCGTCAACGCCGCTTTCTTGCATACGGGCAACGGCTTCCTTTGGACTTCTGATATCTCCGTTGCCGATAAGGGGAATGCTTACCGCTTCTTTAACCTTCGCAATAAGTTGCCAATCTGCAAAGCCGGAATAAAACTGCGCCCGAGTCCGTCCGTGAACCGCAAGCAAAGATGCTCCGGAATCTTCCATGGCTTTGGCAAACTCTATGGCATTGATACTGTCGGCATTCCAGCCGCTCCGAAACTTTACCGAGACCGGTATCTTTACCGCAGAGGATACCGCAGAAACTATCTTCCCCGCCAAAGAAACATTCTGCATCAATGCCGAGCCGTTACCGTCATTGACTATTTTACGAACCGGACAGCCCATATTGATATCAATTAAAGCCGCTCCTTCTTCTTCCGCTTGTTTTGCTGCCGCAGCCATAATTTCCGCATCGTGGCCGAATATCTGGATTCCTATCGGCTGCTCGGTTGCCGTAAGCTTTAACATACGGAGAGTTTTTTGATTTTTTTGCCAAATACCGGCAGCAGAAATCATCTCGGAAATCATTAAAGAATTACTGAACTTGCGAACCATGCTCCGAAAAGGCATATCGGTAATCTCTGCCATGGGGGCAAGAACGGAAGAAATGGCAAAATCTGGTTTCATTATTCCTTGTACTTTCAAGTTATTATGCCTAGTATTTAACCTTAATTTCCCGAAAAGGTAAAGGAATAGATAAAATGAAAAAATGCGCAGTTTTAATTGTGGCGGCCGGACGAGGAAGAAGGTTCGGCGAAGGTATACCTAAACAATACCAACTTTTACACGGAAGAATGGTGTTGCGCCACAGTTTAAGCATTTTTGCCGCACATCCGGAAATATCCGCCGTAAAGGCCGTTATCCACCCTGACGACATTGATTTATACAATACCGCCGCCGAAGGATTAGACTTACTTCCCTTTGCCATAGGCGGCGCAACCAGACAGGAATCCGTATGCTTAGGCTTGGAAAGCCTTAAAGAAGAAAATCCCGATATTGTCCTGATACATGACGGAGCAAGACCATTTATTTCTGCCGCAACAATCAGCGACATAATTGCCGAAATCAAAGACGGGCAAGGAGCCATTGCGGCCATTCCCGTAACCGATACGATAAAGCAAACCCGCAAGCCGGATGAAAAAACTATCGCCGGCAGTGTTGACCGTTCGACATTGTGGAGAGCGCAAACTCCGCAAGGTTTTGTTTATTCCGAAATACTTGCCGTACATGAACAATACCGTGGGCAAGAAGCCGACTTTACCGATGATGCTTCCCTTTTCGAAGCGGCAGGAAAAACGGTGCGACTTGTACAGGCAAGCGAAACAAACAT
The DNA here is from genome assembly GCA_017507765.1 of Alphaproteobacteria bacterium. Taxonomy (GTDB): domain Bacteria; phylum Pseudomonadota; class Alphaproteobacteria; order CACZRW01; family CACZRW01; genus RGIG5556. The sequence goes on from JAFWAG010000035.1 coordinate 13,586, forward strand.
AAAAATAACTTCCGCCGAAGACTTGGCTAAAGCAAACGCAGTTACACAAACGCCGGAAATCAGAGTTGGCCAAGGATTTGACGTTCATGCTTTTACCGAAGGAGACGGAGTCAATCTGTGCGGCGTAAAGATACCCTATTCCCAATCCTTACTTGGCCATTCCGATGCCGATGTGGCTTGGCACGCTCTTACCGATGCTTTATACGGAAGCATTGCCGCCGGAGATATAGGGCTGCACTTTCCACCTTCGGAAGCAAAATGGAAAGGTGCGCCTTCGGAAATATTCTTAAAACACGCCGCTTCCCTTATTACGGCTTTGGGTGGTTCTATCAACAACGTGGATATTACGATTGTCTGCGAAGAGCCAAAAGTTACCCCATACCGCCAAGAAATGAGCAAAAAAACCGCAGAAGTATTAGGAATATCCCGTGACAAGGTAAGCATAAAAGGAACAACCAGTGAAAAACTGGGCTTTACCGGACGGAAAGAAGGTATAGCGGCCTTTGCTACCGCAACAATCAGCAAATGAAAATAGGCACGGAAAATTAAATCATTCCTATCATAAAAGATTAAAAAAGGATTGGGCAAAATTAATCGCGACCATGTCCTTTGAGTAAAGAAGCTCTGGTAAAATCGTTTACAGAGTTTTTGGTATTGTCTGATGCTTTTGCCGCATTCTTCAATCCCGAAGGAAAGTGGGCGGCATTGGGTTGAATTGCAGTTTCATAATATTCTATGACTGTATAGCTTTCTGCTTTTTCTTTGGCTGTGTTAAAACCGGCCCAAGTCATAAATGCATCCAAACCAGTGTGAGCGGAAGCGGTATCTTCTTGCTTACCACCGTTTTTAAAATGTTTAAAACCATTATCAGCCATTGTTTTTCTCCTTTTTCAACCACAAAAAACTCTAACCTATTCTTAGATATTAGCCCACTTAGTTTTTTCTGTCAATAGAATTGACAAGTTTTTTTGACAGTTATTTTCTCTGTTATTATTTTATGCCGTCATTTTCTTAAAACATAGTTAAAAAATTAAAAAATCTCCCAAAGTATAGTTTTTTGTCATTTATATTTTCAAAAATTAAAACAAGATATAGTAGATATGCATAAATACTGCAACAACTTTTTACAAGATGCAGGAAAATGCCAAGGTAAAAAATATAACTGAAGCGGTTTAGTAATTGCGGAGCAAACCGACAAGGCGACCTTGCACCGCAACTCTTTCCGGAGCAAGAACTTTGGTTTCGTAATTCTTATTCGCCGGTTCCAATGCAACCTTGCCCTGACGGCAATAAATCCTTTTTAACGTTACTTCGTAGCCATCAACCAAGGCAACAACAATAGCCCCGTTTTCCGAACTGTTTGAGCGTTGGATTACAACGGTATCGCCGTTTAAAATACCGGCTTCAATCATCGAGTCTCCTTCGACCTTTAAGGCGTAATGCTCGCCCATGCCAAGCATATTCTGCGGTACGGAAACAAACTCGTTTTCATCACGCAAGGCTTCTATCGGAGTTCCTGCCGCAATCTTACCATACAAAGGAATCTCGGTATTATTATCGGCAATAATTGAAGCAGATGAGTTCATGCGGAAGCGAGTCCCATTGTTACGCAAAAGCTCTTTTTCCTCCTCCGGCGTGTTTTCGGGCAGACGGACGACTTCTATCGCTCTGGCTTTATGGGGCAAACGGCGGATAAAACGACGTTCTTCCAAACTGGTAATCAAACGGTGGATTCCGGATTTTGACTTCAAACCCAAAGCATCTTTCATTTCATCAAAAGACGGGGGAACTCCGTCGCTTTTCAAACGCTTATCAATTAAAAGCAACAAGTCATATTGTTTTCTGGTAAGCATATTTTCGCCCTTTCGCTAATAATTTTTTATAAATATCTTTTATTGTTCTATCTTAGTTCTTTATGCTTGTCAATTTCTATTTTTGTTTCCTATAGCCGTAAGAATCTGTTGAAATATTTTATTCCGTCCGTAAACTTTGAATACAAAAATGACAGGAGGAGTATTATGGCGGCGGCATTAAAAAACTATTATTCTTTTGCCCAATATTCACGAGGTGAAGACCTTTTAAGCTGCATATTCCATGCTTTGGGGATTTTATTAAGTATTGCCGGAACCGTGCTTTTAATTGTCTTTTCCGCTTTGTACAGTAATGCTTGGGCGATTGTTTCCTCTTCTATTTTCGGGGCGTCCATGATTACTCTTTATTCCGCTTCGACTTTATATCATTTCAGCACGTCGGAAAACGCCAAGAAACATTTAAAAAAGTTTGACCATATTGCTATTTATTATCTGATTGCCGGAACTTATACGCCCTTTATGTTGGTAAACGTCCGAGGTGTTACAGGTTGGACGATATTCGGAATTGTCTGGGCTTTGGCGATTTTGGGTACGGTTTTAAAGCTGAAAACCAAAGGCAGCGGAACGAAAGCTTGGTCAATATCTTTATATATGGGTATGGGCTGGCTTTCGATTTTTGCTTTAAAAAGTATGTGGGAAACCATGCCGGTAACCGGATTTACTTTCTTGGTACTCGGAGGGGTTTTATATTCTTTGGGCGTAATATTTTATGTTTGGAAAAGCAAAAAATATACTCACGCAATATGGCATCTGTTTGTCTTGGCAGGCACAATAATGCACTTCTTTGCGGTACTGTACGGAAGCGTTTTACCCCCACAATAAACAGAAATAAGCTTTTTGGCTATTTACAAGCTTATTTTAAAACGATAGCCTTTTCACTTTCGGATACAAAGGAGGTAAAAAACGGTGCCGCACTCTGTCAAAAAAGCTTTAAAACTTTTATTCCGCTATTCAAGCATCTTGTTCTTTGCTTTGGCTATTTACATAGTCTGGGGACAGGTAAAGAAATTAGGCATCGCAAGTATTGTCGAATCTATATTTTCCATTCCGGTATCTTCGATTGTTTGGGCGGCAATAGTCGTAGTTATCGGCTATCTGGCTTTATCTTTGTATGATTTTCTGGCTTTAAAATACATCAATAAGACAATGGCTCCTTCAAGAGTTTTGGCGGCTTCTATGTCCGGTTTTGCGGTAAGCAATAATGTCGGTCATGCCTATATTTCCGGAGCAGCCGTACGATACGACTTTTATTCTTCGTGGGGGCTGACCGGCGGAGACATTTTAAAAATGATAGGCTTTTCCACCCTTACCTATGTCTTGGGGGTGGGATTTTTGCTGGATATATCTTTGTTGGTAGCTCCGGCGACCGAGATTCCCGGCGAAGTTTTAAAACCGGAAGTGTTATACGGCGGCGGCGCAGTCATGACGCTTGCCTTCTTAGTTTATTGGTTTGCGGTTATCGTACCTAAACGTACTTTGCACATAAAGAAAGTCGTTCTGCCCGCTCCGAGCAAGACTATGACTTTAACCCAGATTGCCCTTGGAGCGATAGATATGCTGTTGGTGGCGGTAGTTTGCTATATCGTTATGCAGCACAGCATAAAGCTTAACTTTATCCACTTTTTAAGCATTTTCATGATTGCGCAGTTTATAGGACTTTCCACCCAAGTTCCGGGAGGTATCGGAGTCTTTGAAGGACTGTTCCTTTATCTTTTGCCTCCGGAAATGGAAGATTCCGGCGGAGTTATGGCTTCTTTAATCGTCTTTCGGATTATGTATTATTTCATTCCTTTGGCGTTGGCGGGGCTAAGCATTCTGGCTTATCAGTCTCGGCCTATACGGGAAATGATTTTCGGCGCAGATAATCCGGCAAAAGACGAAAACGGTGAAGAAGTACTGTAAAGCTTAATCTTAGCTTCTTAGGCTTGCTCTAGCATGGCTATAAACTCTTTTGAGGTCATGCCGCGCTCTTTAAAGCTACGGATACTTTCCGAGTCTGAACGTTTTGCCAAACGCTTTCCTTCTTTATCCGCCATAAGTTTGTGGTGGTAATAAAGAGGTGTCGGAAGGTCAAGCAATGCTTGCAACAAAACTTGGATATCCGTTGCATCACGCAAATCTTCACCACGGGTAACCAGCGTAACACCTTGCCTTGCATCATCAATGGTGCAAGCAAGATAATAACTGGCAGGAGTATCTTTGCGAGCCAGAATAACATCGCCAAAACGTAACGGGTTTGCTTTTATTTGTCCGAGTTCCTTATCCTCCCAAAACAAGTCTTCTCCAGTTATTTTTAAGGCTTTTTCTATATCAAGGCGAAGGGAGTAGTTTTCTCCCGCTTTTGCCTCACGAGGATTGTTCCGGCACGTTCCCGGATAGATTATGGTTTCCCCCGCATGAGGAGCGCCGCCTATCCGAGCCGCCTCTGCCGCTATTTCTTTACGGGTGCAGAAACATTTGTAAATAAGCCCCATAGCGTCAAGCTTTGCCAAAGCGGCTTGGTAATCATTCATATGTTCGGATTGGATTAAAACTTCTTGCGGCTCCCAGTTAATCCCAAGCCAAGCCAAATCGGCAAAGATTGCTTCGGTATATTCCGGACGGCAACGGGTAACGTCTATATCTTCGATACGAAGCAAGAAACGCCCTCCGCTTTCCTCTGCCGCACGATAAGCAATTAAAGCAGAATAAGCATGGCCTTTGTGCAAAAAACCGGTCGGCGAGGGAGCAAATCTGGTTACTTGTAGGCTACCCCAAGTATTTAATGGCAAGGAAGCCTCCTATCAGCAGGATAAAGAATGTTATCGACAGCCAACCAAGGTTCTTTTCGATAAACTTTTGAATCTTTGCCCCAAAGTACCACAAAAGACCGGCAACCAAGAAAAAGCGTAAGCCTCTTGATAAAATCGAAGCGATTGTAAAGGTAAACAAGTCTAAATGCGTAATACCGCTGGCAATAGTGATAACTTTATACGGGAACGGTGTAACTCCTGCGCCGAAAACTATCCATGCGCCCCATTCGTTATAATAATGGCGGAACTCGTCAAACTGTTGCATATAACCGTAAAAGTTTAAAATCGGCACGGCGACCAAGTCGTATAAGAACATACCGATACCATAACCGAAATAACCGCCTAAAACACTGGCTACGGTACAGGCTCCGGCATAAAGCCAAGCCTTTTTCCGGCAAGCCAAAACCATGGGTATCAAAAAAACGTCCGGCGGTATAGGGAAAAACGAACTTTCAATAAAGGCAATCGCAATTAAAAACAACAATGCATACTTAGAGCGGGAAACCTGCATCGACCAATCGTAAAGCGAATTCATCCAAGCGTGCCAGCGATGATACAAAAAAGCCATAATTTTTAAATCCATGTTAATAATATTGTGCTTTAATATTATTTATTTTGGATAAATAAGCTATTAAAAATTATGCGGAGTAGGAATTATGGTTGATACAGTTACTCCTTCTTCTGACGTTTTCAGCACTTTGGCAATCAATCAAAATCGTCCGGATAGCCATAATGCTCCGTCTTATTACCAAAAGGAAGAACGCAGAGGAAATCATCATGCGGCGGCTTTTGAACAAAGAAGTCAGCATTCTATCCAAGATGTGGCGTCAATTTTAAACATACCCTCAGAAAATGTTTCCCAAGCTACCGAACAAGCAATTGTAAAGCTTTTGGACGAAATGGATTACTTGCGTTGGAAAGTGAAAAATCTGGAAGGCCGCTTAAAATATTTTGAAGAAAAAGCCGACATTCATCATTCTATACCATTTTTTAACCAAAGAGCTTTTTTGCGGGAAATGGAAAAAAGAATTGCCCATTTTGCCAATGTTAATTTAGGCGGCTTTTTGGTGATGTTTGAGCTGCATAATTTTCCCGATATCCGGAAGGAAGAAGGTATATCCGAAGCCGAAGCCGCACTTTTGCTGCTTGCGTCCACCATTAAAGCCAGTGTACGGGCAAGCGATATTATCGGCGCAATTGATTATGCCCGAATTGCCGTAATCATGCCTTTTGCCGGCATTCAAGAAGGAAACATTCTGGCTGAACGGATTAAGGAAACGATGCGAACCCGACCCTTTAAAAGCAAAGGAAAATCTATATTCCTTGATACATACACAAGCTGTGTGGAAGTACCTCCGGACGGAGATGCCGCTCATATTTTGGAAATTGCCGACGCAACCTTAAAAGCTTAAAACAATAATTAAGCAATAATATTAGGTACTATACTGCTTTCAAGACGGGTAATCTCGTCTTTCAAGGCCAGTTTGCGCTTTTTTAAACGCTGAACTTGAAGCTGATCAGAAGATAAAGCTTTACCCATAGTCGATATTTCAACATAAATCTCCCTATGCTCTTGTTTTAAAAGCTCTATTTTCTTTAATAAAAGTTTTTTTTCTGAGTCCACGAGTTTAACCTTTTTTTAAATGCAACTACTTTATACATTATTTTATCAAAAAAATCACTAAAAGATTTTAGGGGGATAGCAAAAATGGATAAAATTAAAAGAATTGGCGTACTGACCAGCGGCGGCGACTGTGCCGGATTGAATGCAGTTATTCGGGCGGTAGTATATCGGGCAATCTTGGCATACGGTTGGGAGGTCTATGGAATAGTGGACGGAACCGAAGGTCTTACCCTTCGTCCTTTGCGCTATAAAAAGCTTTCTATTGCCGACTTTTTTGCTCCCTTTGCCCGTTTGGGCGGAACGATGCTCGGCACCATTAACAAAGGCAACCCTTTTGCTTATAAAATGCCGGACGGAAGCGTAAAAGACTTAACGGAAGACTTTGGTAAAGGCGCAAAAGAGCTTGGGCTTGACGCTTTAATCGTTATCGGCGGCGACGGAAGTATGCGAATCGTCGGAAAGCTTTGCCGTGGCGCAGGTATCCGTATGATTGGAATACCGAAAACCATTGACAAAGATACCCCGCTGACCGAACATTCTATTGGTTTTGCGACTGCTTTGGACGTATGTACGGAAGCTTTGGATCGCCTGCAAACCACTGCGGCAAGCCACCACAGAGTGATGATACTGGAAGTAATGGGACGAGATGCCGGACATCTTGCTTTGCATACGGCGATTGCCGGCGGTGCAGAAATATGCCTGATTCCAGAAATACCCTATACTTACGAAGGAATAATTGCCAAGCTTCGTAGCCGCAGAGAACAAGGTTCTGACCATACGCTTATGGTTGTTGCAGAAGGCGTAAAAACTTTGGAAGGACGCAACGTAACCTTGGGTGAAAGCGCACCGGAAGAAAATGTTCGTTACGGCGGTATCGGTCATTATTTAAGCGAAAAAATCAATTCTGAACCCGATAACTTTAATTCACGAATTACCGTTTTGGGACACGTTCAAAGAGGTGGTATCCCCTCGGCAACGGATAGGCTGATTGCCGCCGGTTTCGGAGTCCATGCCGTAGACATTATGGCCGAAGGTAAGAATGAACGCATGGTGGTTTGGAGAGACGGCAAAGTAGCCGATGTATCAATGGACGAAGTCGCCAGTATCGGCACGGCTCGTGTTGATCCGAATTGCGATATGATACAAACTGCCCGCGGACTTGGTATGTATGTAGGCGAAATATAAAAACTTTCGCCATACATACTTGATAATACCATTAAGGATTTATTTTATCTTTCCAGCATCCAGATGCGGAAGATACCGTTGCCGTCGGAAGTCCCTCCGTTTGCTTCCGTATTACCTCCGCTAACTCCGCCGCCTTCGTCAAACACAAAAATATCCTGACTGCAAGCCGGCCAACCAGAGGGCATACTTTCTAAGCACACTCTGCCGCCACCGCCGGAGCCGTATCCTCCACCGCCATAGCCTCCTCCGGAATATCCACCTCCACTGTAGCCGCCTCCTCCGCCATAACCAAAACCACATGACAAATTTCTGCAATCATAATTTCCGGCTCCGGCACCAAAGCTTTCTCCACCGCCTCCGGCACTTTGGTCACTTCCTCCGCCATAACTGCACCTAAATTGTCCGGCAGCATATCCTGTACCTCCGGTATAGCTTGTATTGGTATACCACCACCAACCGTTGCCACCTTTATCAAGACTGCCGTCATAGCTTGCATTAAGACCAAGTCCATACATATATGTACTGCCTATACCGCCGCCCGTACATCTGGCGCAAGAACCGTTTCCTCCCACCCCTTTACAGCCCGGATAAGAACCACCTCCGCAATTATTTCCACCACCGCCGTAACCACCGCCACCAGCACCTCCGGCAACCATTACACGGTATTTATCGCGTAGGTAATTATTTGCATGCGTACCAGAAGCATTAGCCGCTATACCCTGCCAATCAAGACCATAACGAATTTCTGTTCCGCCTGAGCCAGAAGTACCATGAACATCTCCAGCAGGGGCTTTTGTTCCGACGATAATAAAAAACTGCGCTGTAATATCGGTATGAAAAACACCCCAAGTATATCCGCCTTTATAAGTAGTGCTACCCCCATACGCTTCAAAACGATATTTACCGGGCTTCGGAAGGTTATAGGTATAGGTTGTACCATGGGTAAAGTCTCGGATAGACGTCCACGCCGGACTTTTGCTCATATCACAGTACGAAGTCTGCGCATTGTCCCAATATACCGTATAATTACCGCTTGCCGGAGCTGACTTACCTAAAGCGGCATAAGCCGTTTTTATATCATTGCATATTGGTTCAATCTCACTACCCATAAGCGAACAGGTGCGGCTTTCTCCCTCCGTATAACAGGCATATATAATCTCGTTTTCCGTATAACCTTTATTGGTACCGGAAGGGAAATAACAGGTTTCTTTTTGGTAATCACCTGCACCTTTAGAAAGGCGATATTCCATAACTTCCGAAGGCGGCATTTGCCCTGCAAGCATATAAACCGTTGCAACCGCCTGACAGGTATCGTTAAGCTTCGGCGCATTGTTCCAAGCGGTCAAGCAAGCTTCTTCATAGCCTTCCGCTCCGCTGTTACATTTTTCTATTATTCGCAGGTTCTTGGCACTTGCCGCCTCCCAAGAAGATATACAGTCATCTTGGATACAAAACTCATCGGCTTTTAAACGAACAAAGCTATGCGCTTCAATCTCCGCAAAGATTTCTTCCATATCCAAAACCGCAGTGGTTTCATCTTCCTCATCATAAGTGGTCGTTACCACAGGAACTCCGGTCGGCAAAGATGTAAACCCGTAATTGGATATATTCTCTGCCCAGACACCGTTGATGCCCCAAGCACGGGCAGAATCTTGCGCTGAATAAATACCTGCCGACACACCAAGCAACGAAGCAACCTTCGCCGCTTTCATATCATTCCCGCCGGTCGTGGCGGCTATCATGGCGCTGATTGTTCCTTCGGCATCTTTACGGATACCTATTTGATAACCGGTTATATCTACTCCTATATCCGCAGGTGCAAGCAACGTTGTACCAACAGAAATAGTATCTTTATTTGCAGCGATATACTCGGCAGCAGTTTCTTTTAACAGAAGCATCGTCTTTGCTTCGTTAATGTTGTCTATATCCTGTCTTCTATCGGAAACGTGCTTATAAAGTATCGGTGTTAAGGTTGCTATTAACCCCAACATCACAATGACTTCGACCATGATACCGCCGGAAGAGCGGCTATTATCTTCTATTTTTTGTGGCGGGGGGGGGAAGAGACTTTCATTTTCTTAGGAAACATATGCATTATCGAATCTCCTGCATCTAAAAACCGCTTTAAAGTATATTTTAAACCTTCCAAAAAGCAAATGTTTATTAATTCTGCGGATTGGGGATTTCTTCCACGCTTTTTCTTTCCCGAACCAGAAAGTAAATGTTCCGAAGATAAATAAATACGCCGAGTCCTTGACCTAAGATAAACACCGGATCTTGCTTATGCAGGGCATAGGCAAGCAATGTCATTCCGCCAAGTAAACTGAAATACCAAAATGCTGTCGGCACAATACTTTTGCGAACTTTTTCCGAAGCCAGCCACTGAATAATAAACCTCATCGAGAAAAAGAACTGTCCGACAAAGCCGATTATTACCCATGTTGTTAAGTCAAAGCTTACAAATCCTAAATCAACATTCATTTTTTATTTCCATTATTTAAGTAATACTTACATATTTATTCGGAAATTATTTCCGATTTATTACATCTGTGCATCAACCACATAACGCCGAAGATGTCGGAAAGTCCGACCCAAAGCCTATCCCAAAAGCCATAGTTGGAAACGCCTCTTTCTCTGGGGCGGTGATTTACCGGAACGGAAATAGTCCTGCCACCCTGCCGCTTCATTAACGCCGGAAGATAACGATGCATATGGTCAAAATGCGGCATTTCCATAAAGGCTGCTTTGGGGAATATTTTGGTACCGCAACCGGTATCGGGAGTATCGTCCTGCAACAAAGACTTCCGAATAGCGTTGCCAAACTTGGAAGTAAGACGCTTGCTTAAAACGTCCTGTCTTTTCGTGCGCCAACCAGCCATTAAAACTTTTTCTTTATCTGCTTGTTCCTGTAAGGTTTGGAACAAAACAAACAAGTCCGCAGGGTCGTTCTGTCCGTCGCCGTCCAAGGTGGCGACAAAAGGTGCGGCAGCTATGCTTACTCCGGTTACGATTGCTCTGCTCTGCCCGCAGCTTTTCTTATGACTTACAAAACGAAGGCGGGGGAACTTTTCCCGAGCTTCGATAAGCTTATCCCGTGTCTTATCGGTAGAGCCGTCGTTCACATAGATTATTTCAAAATCTATTTTATCTTCCAAAGCCTGATGGATTTCCGTAACCAAAGGCAGAATATTCGCCTCTTCATTCTTAGCCGGAATGACTATGGACAAGGCTGGGTTTTCTTTAGACATTTACTCTTCCTTACGTTAAGATACACTTACACAATATATTTATACTTTTAACGGGTGAAAGCAAAATGAGCAATCTAAACCTTACACGAGACATCTTTTTTTCACAAAAAAGTTTTCCCAGAGATACGGTAGTAGAAAAAGTTTGCGAGGCTTTGGAAAAATCAGACATAGGCGAATTGTTCTTGGAACATACCCAATCCGAAAGCGTTTCCTTGGAAAACAGCCGAATTCGGACGGCAACTTTTGACATGACCCAAGGGTTTGGCTTGCGTTCGGTAGCGGGGGAAGCTATCGGCTATGCTTATGCCAATGCTTTAACTTTGCCGGCTCTTTCGCAGGCGGTGGATAAAATCAAAGCCGTGAAGAACCTGAACGCTTCGGGAGAAGAAGATTTATCGCCGGAAATAAACGCTCCTATGCTTTATAAAAACGAAAATCCCCTTCTGTCCAAAGAGTTTATAGATAAAACCTCTTTGATGGAGAAGATAGACGTATATGCCCGCAAAAAAGACCCCAGAGTTCGCCAAGTTATGGCTTCTTTAAGCTCTTCGTGGCAGGCGGTGGAAATTATCTTGCCCGACGGAACGGAAACCGCAGATATACGTCCTTTGGTACGGCTTAGCGTATCGGTAATGATGGAAGATAAAGCCGGACGCATGGAAAGCGGAAGCTTCGGCTTTGGCGGGCGGATAAACTATACCAGTTTGTTTGCCGAGTCTGCGTGGCAAGGGGCGGTAAACGAAGCTATACGCCAAGCGGACATAAACCTTAACTCTATACCTGCGCCTATGGGAGAAATGCCAGTGGTTTTGGGCCCTGCTTGGTGCGGAGTCTTGTTGCATGAAGCCGTCGGTCATGGTTTAGAAGGAGACTTTAACCGCAAAGGTTCCTCTGCCTTCTCCGGACTTATCGGGCAAAAAGTCGCTGCCAGCGGGGTTACCGTGGTTGATGACGGTACAATACCTGACCGCAGAGGTTCTATTACCATTGATGACGAAGGAACTCCTTCCCAGCGCACCGTGTTGATTGAAAACGGGATTTTAAAGGGATATATGCAAGACAAAATGAATGCTCGCTTGATGAACACTCAAAGTACCGGAAACGGACGCAGAGAATCCTTTATGCACGTTCCCTATCCCCGCATGACAAATACATTTATGACCGAAGGGAAAAACTCTTTGGAAGAAATGATTGCTTCCACCAAAAAAGGACTATACGCCGTCAATTTTGAAGGCGGACAAGTGGATATAACTTCCGGTAAGTTTGTCTTCTCTGCCTCGGAAGCGTATTTGATTGAAGACGGGAAAATAACCGCTCCGGTCAAAGGAGCCACTCTTATCGGCGACGGGAAAACCGTAATGAATAAAGTGGAAATGGTCGGAAGCGACTTTGAACTGGATAAAGGCGTAGGAACTTGCGGTAAAGCAGGACAGTCCGTACCGGTCGGCGTAGGACAGCCGTCATTAAAGATTTCGGCTTTGACCGTCGGGGGAACCGCCGGTTAACATACCGGTTTATGCTTTGAATAGCACCTAAAGGATAGATAGTATCTTTCCCAATTCTTTTTTATCTTAATGATACAGATAAAAAAGGAAACGGGAATGCTTAAGGTTTTTATAATCTCAACAGAAGCGGACAAATACAAAGACTTCTTTGCCGGAACCGAGTTTACGGCGGTTGCCTTTGAGGAAGACGATTCCGCAAAACTGTTTGCTATCTTGAAAGAAGAACAACCAACGGTGCTTTTGCTTGACGTAGGTCTTGTTTCTTTGAACTGGATAAAAACTCTTAAATATATAAAAAGTTTAGACATTCCTTGCCGAAGCATAATCTTGTGCGCAAAGAAAAGCATACGTTTGGCAGTGGAAGCTATGCATCTTGGGGCTTTTGACTTGTTGGAAAAGCCGGTGGAAGCCGGACGCTTGGTTAATACCGTCCGAGCGGCGGCAAAACAAATCCGCCGAACCGATAAAATAAAGCACTCGCCGAACTTTGAAATAACTTCCGGTTTTGGCGGTATTATCGGGTCTTCCCAGCCGATGCAAAACCTTTATGCGCAAATTGATAACGTCGCCGACAGTATGGCTCCGGTCTTTATATACGGAGAAAGCGGAACCGGAAAAGAATTGTGCGCCGAAGCCATTCATAGGCGAAGTTCTCGGGCGCAAGAACCGTTCGTGGTTTTAAACTGCGGCGCTATTCCCAAAGATTTAATCGAGTCTGAACTATTCGGACATATAAAAGGCGCTTTTACCGGAGCTTCCCAATCCCGAGACGGAGCGGCTTTAAGCGCAAATAACGGTACTTTATTCCTTGATGAAGTAACGGAACTGGCTTTACCTTTACAGGCTAAGCTACTCCGGTTTGTCCAAAACCAAACTTTCCACCCCGTAGGCTCTGATACGCAAAAACAAGTTAATGTCCGCTTTGTATGTACGTCTAACCGTAATCCTTGGCATGAAGTGGAAGCCGGAAGGTTGCGAGAAGATTTATATTATCGGCTTTTTGTCTTCGGAATATATGTTCCGCCTTTGCGGGAAAGAGGTCATGATATTTTACAGTTGGCTAGCCACTTCCTTGCGCAATTCAACAAAGAAGAAGGAAAGCATTTTGAAAAGTTCTCTGCCGATGCGGCGGAATTATTGCTGTATTCTCCGTGGCCGGGGAATGTAAGACAGCTGCAAAACGTTATTCGCAGCGTGGTGATATCCGAAAATACCAAAACCATAACGGCAAAGCTTTTACACCAATTCCTGAAAAAGCCATTGTTTAATACGGAAAAAGCAAACAAATATCCCAAAAAAGAATGGGAAAACAAAACTTTAAAACAAATTGAAGAAGAAGTTATTGAGCAAACTTTACAAAGATTCAACGGCAATGTTTTGAAAGCGGCAGCGGCTTTGGATATAAGTCCTTCAACCATATACCGCAAGCAAAACAAAACTTATTTTGCCGAAACAAACAAGCTCCCAGATAGGAAGGAATAAAGCCGTTTTTTATACGGTTCGGACGGCTTTTTCCTTCCTTTGCTTTTTTTTGGGGTTAATAGCTCATCAAAGAATAAACCGGAACTTTGAACTTTTCTCTGGCTTTAAAGCTTTTTAATTCCAAAGCAAACATAACTCCGGTTACAATACCGCCTGCCTTTTCGATTAAATCAATCGTGGCAAGAGCGGTTCCTCCGGTAGCTAATAAGTCATCAACAATAACAACCTTCTGCCCTTCTTTAATAGAAAGCTTAGAAAGTTCCAAGGTGTTATGCCCGTATTCAAGGCTGTATTCCTGCGCAAAGGTTTCGCCGGGAATCTTACCCTTCTTTCTAACTAAAGCCATACCGCAGCCATGATTTATGGACAAGGGAGCCGCAAAAATAAAGCCTCTGGCATCTATGCCAACAACAACATCAGGATTGAAATTACCCATTTCCTTTGACATCAAAGAAATAGCCAAAGGCCATGCGTAACGGTCGCTTAACATCGCCGATATATCATAAAAAAGAACTCCGGGCTTTGGGAAATCCGGCACTCTTTTAATGCTATTATCTATGTATTTTAAAATCTCTTCTTTTCTTTCTGCGGTCATTTTTAAACTCCGTAAAATATTATAATTTGTTTGGAATATTTTAACTTTCAATAAGTATCCTTAATATCTATAATAAGCAAGTTTATTAATTCGGAGAGATATAATGGCTGAAGAAGAATATGTGAGATTAACCCAAAAAGACGTTGATCGCTTGATTGCGGATTCTTCTCCTGAAGTGCGCGCAGATACGGCTCGTAAAGTGGCAAAAACGTTTGAAGATGAGTCTTTATCTGCTGAAGAAAAAGAACTCTCTGAAGACGTGTTTAGAATTATGGTTCATGATGCCGAAGTTCTGGTTCGTAAAGCTTTGGCAGAAAACTTAAAAGACAATCCGTATATTCCTCATGACGTGGCAAAAATCCTTGCCAAAGACGTAGAGGAAGTGGCCATTCCCATTATTCAATACTGTAACGTATTTACTCCCGAAGACTTAATCGAAATCGTGGATATGAATAATGAAGAAAAAACTATCGCCGTTGCCGGACGTCCCGATGTTACCGAAAAAGTGTCCGAGGCTATTGCCGATAAGGGCGGCGAAGAAGCGGTGGCAACTTTGGTTGCCAACAAAATGGCTATCATATCCGATGCAACTTTTGAAAAAGTGGTCGACCGCTTTCCGGAAAGCAAAAAAATCCATAAGCCTTTGGTATATCGTGAAAAACTGCCGATTATTGTTGCCGAACGGTTGGTTAATCTGGTGTCGGACGAATTGCGGGAAAATCTGATTGTAAAGCATGACCTTCCGCCGGATATAGTAAGCGATATTATCCTTAAGGCTCGGGAAGAAACGACAATTAAAATATCTTCCGGTTCTTCCGGCGATGATATTCAAAAGATGATTGCTCAGATGAATCAAAACGGAAGACTTACGCCTTCGGTTATTCTGCGTGCTTTGTGCATGGGCGATATAACTTTCTTTGAATATTCTATGGCGGAATTAAGTACCATATCGGTGAAAAACTGCCGTATCTTACTGCATGATACCGGAGGGCTTGGACTGGAAGCTTTGTATGATAAAACCAACCTGCCCAAACGCTTTTATCCTATTTTTCGGGCGGCGGTCGATGTCATAAATGAAAACTATTATGACGGAGGATTAAACGATATGAAGCGTTATTCCCGCCGGACTATTGAACGTATCCTTACCAAAGTTGAAGAAAATAATTTGGAAATGGATCCGGAGGATATTGAATACTTGCTTGGACGTCTAAGCCTGTTACCGTTAAGTCCTTTGGCAGCGGAATAGCAAAAACAAAAAACAGTAAAACATTTAAAAGGGGTGGGATTTTCCGCCCCTTTTGCCGTGTGCTTTTCTTTTATTGTCAAAAAAAACTGAATAGCTTAAATTGTTTGGGTTCCGATTTTATAAGAATCGGAATGGGGCTTAGTAACCTCTCACAATCTGTAGTCAAAAACTCCCAAAAGGCTGGGAGGCAGAGGAATATGAAAGAATACTCTGCGCCGTGATTGTGCGGATTACTAACTCCCAGTCGCCCAAATGCGGGCATTTTTATTATTTAATTTTTGGGAGCTTTTGATATGAACCGTACTCAAGCCAAAGGAAGCATTACCGTAGAAGCTATCGTTATATTAGGGTTAATTGCTAGCCTTACCCCTATTTTATATAAGCACGTTTCCGAACGGCGGCAGGATATCGAAAACATAAACGAAGCAAACACTATGCTGATATTAAAGAATGCTGCCAAAGAATATATTGAGGAGAATAAAGAAACCATATCCGTGGGAACCTTGCTTCTTGAACCGGTTGATGTAGGGGTGGAGATAACCGGTTATCAAATAGGCATACGCAAAGATGCGGACGGGACGATAAATGCGATGATAGCCGCCTCTGACGGAAGCAATGATATGAAGGCGGCAAAGGTGGCTTCTTTGCTCGGCGTATCCGCAGGCATATATTCAGAGCAAGACAGTTCAAAAGCATGGGGAATAAACGGCGTATGGGCAGAGGATATTGCCAGTTACGGATTTAGCGGACTGCCGACAGGAATCCCCGTGGTTACGACCGCTTTTGATGAAGAAGAAACCGCCGTTTTGGATATGGAAGAAATCTTTTCCGCCATTGAAGAACATCAATTTAATATCCTACAAACCAATAAACTTTGTCTGGCGGGGGAATGCCTTACCTCTTGGGACGATTTGGCAAACGGCGTTCAGCTTATTGAAGAATGTAACGAAAACCTTACCACTTCATGCCAAAAAGCCTTTGGCAAAGCATACAACCGTACTTGCCAAGATGTATTTAATACTTATAAAGCCGAACACGTTACCCTGCCCGCTTCGGGAACTTTGTTCCGGCTGACGGGAAACAATCCGGACGGCGAAGCGATAAAAACAAAATGTTATTTTACGGATACGGCGGGATATAACACCTATGAACTTATCACGGCCTGCAATGCAAGTACTACCGGCACTTGCCTTTTGGGATATACGCATAACCTTAACCGTAACTGCAGTCAGCTGAGAACAAGTTATGGCACAAAAATTGAAGAAGATAGAAGCGTTTCCGTAAAGTTTGGTACGGCAGACGGTGTCGGCAAAGCAACGACTTGTTGGTTTCCCCAAGGAACAACAAACAGTTACGAAGGTGAAGCCAATACCTTTAGCGCTTGCCAGACAAGCGATGATTACGCCTGCCGAGCTTTGGTAAGGGGCGCAGGATACAATATGTGTAATTGCCAAGCTTGGCGAAATAAAGGCTTTATGACGAATCAGGAATATAAAATGTTCTGCGACGGGAAAAGTATTCCCTATGCCAAGCAATACTGCATCAACACGGCTATGGTCGGAGTCTTGGCAGATAATGTAACGGTAAATAACGGAGTTACCGCAGACCATGTGGCGGTCAAGCAATTTACGGCTCCGGAAACCGGTACATATACGATAAGTGCGCAAGGCGGAAATGGGGATTATTATCCAATTTCCGGATATAAAGGAAGTCCGGGGAACGGTGGAAGAGTAATGACAACCGTAGAAGCCCAAAAAGGCGACATTTTCAAAATCCATGTGGCAAATGTCTATTCTGAAGATTCGGAAACTCCGGCTAAACTTTGTTGCCATGCCGTTGGTATCAGTTGAACGATACATTTATTATTGTTGCCGGCGGTGGCGGCGGAGTGTACGGCAGAGGTGCTGCCGGTTGGGTCGGCGGCGGTGGCGGAGTAAGAACGGTTAGCCACGGTTCTAACGGAGGTTGGGCGGGTTATAGCTTCTCCGGAGTTACAACGAATACCGGAAGCGCTTCTAACGGCGGAGAAGCGGCATCTTGGCGGTCGCCGAATGGGAATCTTTTTGTCGGCGGTAGCGGTGGAAACTCAGGAAAATGTTGGGCAAATCCCGGAACAAACGGTTCTCCTTACGGTGGAACGGCGGGAAGCGGAACGGCTTGGAACTACTACATGGGAGGATGTTGGGGCGGCGGTGGCGGCGGAAGCGGATATTGCGCCGATGGCTATGTATGTTCGGAAAACGCCAACGGTGCAGATGCCGCAACGGGAAGAATTACTTATGATATTCCTTTGACGCCTTAACCAGATTTTCGGGCCTTGGGGTCAGTTACCGGAAACGCTCATATCCTCGATACGCAGAGTCGGACTGTCCATGCCACGGATAAGTTCTAAGTCATTCGCAGGTTGCAGATTTTTAAACATATCCGCAAGATTGCCGGCTATGGTAATTTCGTTTACCGGAGTCGTTATTTCTCCGTCTTGGATTAAGAAACCGCAGGCGCCTCGGCTATAATCTCCGGTGATAATGTTAACTCCCTGCCCGAATAAATCCGTTACCAAAAGTCCATGCTTTATGTCTTTGATTAACTCTTCCGGAGTTACTTTTCCTGCAGCAATAAATAAGTTCGAGGCAGCCGGATGAGGCATTGCGCCTATCCCCCTTTTCGCATGGCCGGTACTGTTTAACTTTAACTGCGAAGCACTTTCCCAATCCAAAAGCCAACTGGTTAAAATGCCGCTTTTGACCGGATTTAATATGCGGGTTTCCGTACCTTCATCATCAAAAGCTCGGGAACGAAGGCCTCTTTTTTGCCGTGGATTGTCAACAATATCTATGTTCGAGGCAAAAATATTATCCCCCATTTTATTCTGTAAGAAGGAAAGACCTTTCACAACATTCTGCCCATTGACGGCGGCGGCAAAATGCCCAAGTAAAGACGCAGCTATCCGTGGCTCAAAAACTACCGGCATTCTGCCGGAAGCTATTTTCTCTCCGTTAAGGCGGCGTAAAGTACGGGAGGCTGCTTCCTGTCCGGTTTTGCCGATAGCAGGAAGATTTTGATAATAAACCTTGCTCCAAGCGGCATAATCGGTTTCTTTGGCGGTGTCTTCGCCGGCTATTACACTGACCGATATCGACGCATAACTCCGCTTTCTTTCCGCAGAAAAACCTTTGGTATTAAGCATAACGCTTATTACTTTGCCAATACCGGCATCTGCGCCGTCCGAATTCGTAATGCCCGCAACCGATAAAGCTGCGTCTTCTTCGGCTTTTGCCCTTTCGGTAAGAGTGGCAACGCTTATTTCCTTTGGGTCAAAAACTTCCAAATCCTTTTCCGCCGCAACCGAAAACTTTTTGCCACCAACAATGATATTTAAGTCCGAAGCAGGAACCGCCATAACCATTTCCGAAGCTCTGGCAACCATACGCTCTAGCGAATCCTTGCTTAAATCCGAAGAGGAAACTATGACCTGCCGCTTATTCTTCAAAAAACGTAAATCTATACTGCCAGTGGTGGAACTTTCAATTTTCTCTGTCTTGCCCATGCGAACCGAAGAAGTTAAATCTTCGGCATAAACCGCTTTGCTTTCTGCGGCATCGGCTCCCTTTCTTAGAGCCTCGGAAATTACGAAATCCGCAGCATCGTAAAGTGCTAAATTATTGGTCATATTGTCTGCCCTTCCTATTAATTATAAATTAGGATTTTTACTGTATTAGGTTATTTTATTATACTTACTTGCCGATAGACAAGGTACAAGAATGAGAGATTTAAGTATTAATACCGAAAATACTCTGGAAGAATTGCTGGAACGCATACTTTTAGAGGCAAAAAAGCTAAGTAACGCTGACGGCGCGACCCTTTATACTTTGGGCGATGATACCCGTTTGCACTTTTCAATTATCATAAACGATACCTTAAAACTCCATATGGGCGGCTCGTCAAGTAAAGACGTAGATATTACTCCTTTGGATATTTATGATCCGGAAACCGGCGAGCCAAACACCAAAAACGTATGCGCAAACGTTTTTAACAAATCCAGAATTATTAACGTTCATGATGTATATGCTTCAACCGAGTTCGACTTTTCCAAAACTTTAAGTTTTGATGAGCAAAATAATTACGAAACCCATTCTATCCTTACCGTACCTTTAAAAAATATCCGTGATGACTGTATTGCCGTAATGCAGTTGATTAACGCAAAGGACGAAACCGGAAAAACCATTCCTTTCTCTTCGGCGGTGCAAAGGTCAGTAGAAATTATCGCTATGCACGCTTCGATATTGGTGGAAAACAACCGCCTTTTGCTGGAGCATAGAAAAGTTCTCGAGTCTCTGATTGAGTTGGTGGCAAGAGCGATTGACACGAAGTCTCCTTACACCGGAGCGCACTGTCAGCGTGTGCCGGTAATTACCAAAATGCTTGCAAGCGCCGCAGTAATTGCCGGAGACGGCCCCTTTAAGGACTTTGAACTTTCCGATGACCAATGGTACACTTTACACCTTGCTTCTTGGCTGCATGACTGCGGAAAAGTAACTACGCCGGAATACGTCATGGATAAAGCAACTAAGCTTGAAACCGTCCATAACCGTATTCATGAAATCCGCCTGCGCTTTGAAGTGCTGCGCCGTGATGCCCAAATAAAATATCTGGAAGCAAAAAGTGCTAATCCCGAAAAAGAAGCCGAATATAAAAAAGCTTACGAAGATGAAATAAAAGCTTTAAACACCGACTTTGCTTTTCTGGCGAGATGCAATATCGGGAACTCGGCTTTAACTCCTATGGGAATGGAGCGGATTAAACAAATCGGTAAGCGGACTTATACAAGGACTTTTGACCGCTCTTTGGGATTGTCTCGGGGAGAGCTTAACCGCACCGATATTGAAGAAGACCGCAAAGTTCCGGCGACAGAATATTTATTGGAAGACAGAGCGGAACACTTGTTCGGCGGATATAACCGAGGGGAAGTATATAACCTGTCTATCCTTGTCGGTACTTTGAATGCCGAAGAACGGGCAAAGATTAATGACCACGTTCGGGTTACTTTGGAAATGCTGAAGGCTATTCCTTTCCCTGACCACTATAAGGGTGTGGTGGAATATGCAGCTTCGCATCATGAACGTGTCGATGGCAAAGGATACCCAAGAGGACTTACCAAAGAACAAATGTCCGTGCCGGCAAGAATTATTGCTATCGCCGACGTTTTTGAGGCTTTGTCTTCTACGGACCGGCCGTATAAAAAAATCAAAAAGCTGAGTGAAATTATCGCTATTATGTCGGATATGAGCAAAAACGGCCATATCGACCCGGACTTGTTCCAGCTGTTCTTAACCTCTGAAGTGTACAGAGAATACGCCAAAGAATATATGCTGCCCGAACAGTTTGATGATCCGGATATTACGCCTTATCTTACCTCCCCCGTGGGAAAAATAGATGTTGATACGTATCTTTATTGATGATGCCCTGACAAGTGGTGCCGTATTGCCTCTTTTGGGAGACAAGCTCCATTATGTCGCTACGGTTATGCGGGTGGAAAACGGTCAAAGTATAAACGTATTCAACGGACGAGACGGAGAGTTTAAAGCTACAGTAACTTATGAAAAACATCATAAAGCTTTCTTGACCATAAACGAAAAAATCAAAGAGCCGGAAACGCCCGATGACGTATGGCTGTTATTCGCTCCGGTTAAAAGAGACTGCACCGATTTAATCGCCGAAAAAGCATCAGAGCTTGGGGCGGCGGCTATAATACCCGTAATAACCAAAAGAACGATTGTTTCCCGAGTAAATACTTCCAGACTTTCCTCTATCAGCATTGAAGCCGCTGAACAATGCCGCCGTGTCAGTTTACCCGAAATACATGAGCCGGTATCCTTTGCCGAGCTTTTAAAAAATTGGGATAAAAGCCGAGCTTTAATCTTCTTGGACGAAACCGGAAAAGGCTCTCCGATTGCAGATATTGTAAAGGAAACCGAAGATATGCCGATTGCTTTTCTGGTTGGTCCGGAAGGCGGTTTTGCCCCCGAAGAACTCGAAACTTTAAGAGGTTTGCCCTTTACTTTGGGCGTAACTCTTGACCACCATATTTTACGAGCAGAAACCGCTTGCTTCACCGCCCTCGCAATCCGTAAGTATATTTGAATACTTATTTACAATATTTTAGGTCATATAAACGGGTAAGGGAAACGTTCCGAAGTCAGCGGAGTTTGTATTCAAAGCCGATTTCCGTGATAGTTTTATTTAAAGAGGGAGAAAACTCTTTAAACTCTCCCTTTGCTTTCATAAAATTGTTCTTTTGATACAAGAAAACGGCGGGAGTGTTTTCTTCGGCAACCGTTAATCGGACATAAGAAAAACCCTTATTTTTGGCTATTTTCAAAGCTTCGGCTATGGCAAAAGAAGCGATGCCTTGTCTGCTACAATCCGGACGTATGCCAAGCCGACGAAAATAAAGTGCGGCGGCAGAGCTATCTTCCCATTGTAATGAATCTCCCCCTATTTCATCAGGGCAAAGGGCAAATGCGCCGACAATCTGACAGTCCTTTTCGATGATATAAAGAAAACCGTCTGACAGGTCATAAGAAAACTCCTCATACGGATAAAAATCGTTCCATATTTTTATGCCTTGCCGATGCATATCTTGCACAATCAAGGCAAATATGTTCTTTAACTCTGCTAAATCTTCAAAAACTGCCGGCCTGATATTGATATGCATTTGCTATCCCTTTTTATATATCTCACTTTAGCCTATTCATTAACAAGCGTTTTGGCAATCGGCAATATCTTTGCAAGACCTCTCCACTCTGATAGACAAAAGTATTGACCTTTCGCATTTCCTATGATAGGATACTCTTTATAAATTACTTTTTGCTTCAAGGCGGGAAAAATGGAAGAAATCAATGCTGAATACCTAAACTATTGTTATGAAAAGCATATTCTTGCACATAAAGATGAAGATGATTACTATAACCTGTGGCCGGAAGATCCTGTGGGAACCGTTTTTTATACTTCTTATACAGAGTATCGCTTGCACAAAGAGCTTTTTAAAGCGGCGGGAAACGGAGATATAGAAACCGTAAAAGAGTTGATTGCTCTTGATGTCAATGTCAGTGTCAATGCTTATTCCGCTCCTTTTGATGAGATGCATGATTCTGTTTTATCCCTTGCGATTAGCCGAGGCCATATTGATATGGTTAAGTTTTTGATAGATAACGGCGCAGATGTTAACGGTAAGGGTTCTTCTTTCCTTGATACTCCCGTACAGGCGGCTGTTTATCTTGGTAAGGCAAACGGCGGAATGGAGATTTTGGAAATACTTATAAAGGCCGGAGCAGACCTAAATATTCCGGACAAGCTGAATACTACGCCGTTGGATAATGCGATAATATACAGACAATTTGAAATTGCCTCCCAATTAAGAGCGGCAGGAGCAATGACCGAACAAAAACTCAAAGAAATTGCTTTTCTAAAAAAACTCTCTGATGAAGGCAGAACTATATAGCTATTTTTTATCAAAGCCTTTGTTCATAACAGTTTTGACGATTGTGGAACTTGTTTCCTTTTGCTTTTGCAATTCCGTCCACGCCTCTTTGCGCTTTTCAATCTCATTATCGCTTAAGTTACTTATTTTATAATTCGGAATGTAATCCGGAATATATTTAATTCCATGGTTAACGGTAATCTTTTCGATGGTCGGAGGAACTCCGTCAAGCGAGACCAAATACGTACAGCCATGCAATTCAGTTCTTTTAAGCTTTTGGGAAGATTTTGTAGCTCAGTCAAACAGCTACAAGCACTACAATCGAGTTCTTCCAAGCTTTCCGGCAAGTCTTTTATAACAATTAAAGAATTGCAGTCTCGGCAAATAAGTTCCTTTAAACCATTCGGCAAGCTTATTGCCCTTAAAACTCTTTAAACGATATAATATCAACGGATTAACAGAAATATTCCAAGTGAAATCTTCTATTTTATCTCCGTCTTTTAAAGAAAATCTGGCAGGCTTGCCATTTTTGGAAGCAAAAATAAAAACTCCGTTATCATCATTTGACCACCAAAGCTTAACCTTACCTTCAAGGCTTGCAAGCTCCGGACATTGCTCTCGGATATTATCATTTCCTAATAACTTGCCGATGATATCGGTAAAATATTTTTCCATAAATGGGTATGGATGATCTTCCATGATTTGTGTTTCATAAACAAAATCACGCCACTTTTTTATACGGCTTATTTCTGCGCCGATTACATGACTTTCTTTGTTTTTTTGCTCCCATAAGGCTCTTTTTGCTTTGGCTTCTTCAGAAAAATACGGCAGAGCATCATATTCTGTGTATAACTCATGCCTTTCATCAGAGATTATTTTGTACTTTTCTTCTCTAACCCGTATCTCTTCGTCATAATCCCTATCATAAAGCATAAGAAAGCCTCCCTTTATCCCAACGAAAGAATACTTTCTTTTATTATTATGTATTTAATTTAAAAAAGCTTTAATAGAAAAGCTCCGAACGGACTAAAAAGTGCAAGGAAGATTTATATCAATTTATGAACTTAATATATCAGCCACATATGTCAGATATTGACATATCGGAATTGGCGCTATGATTAAAAATGCGCAGTGTCAGCGGGAATGTATTTTATCCGCCAGTTTGTGCATGACGAGTTTAGCTTTGCCTGTTTGTTTGCTAACACCTTGTTTAATAACGCTTTTCATTGCTTGCGGAGTGGAAAGTTTTATTCCATATCCCGCAGCTTCAAAGCGTTTGTTATTGGCCGCTTGGTTTAGCAAAGTCCATCCTGCGATGAAGGTTATTGCCGCCATGGGTGCCATTACGGAAAAAGGCGAAGTGGCTTGGGTGATTTGAGGCGCAGCATCAGATATGGCTCCACTCATCCAAGGGTCGGATACTTGAGATTGAAGTTCTGCGCCGATGTTCGCCAGTTCGTCGGCGGTTTCCATAATACCGCTTTGGTTTTGAAGTGCGCTTTCTATATCGGCCAATTGTTCCCCCAGTTCTTGAGAAGTTTGTTCAAGTTCGTTGATGCTTTCTTGGGTGTCCAATATGCCGTTTTGAGTTTCAAGCGTATCGGACGGAATGGCGGTTGGTGTTGCCGTTGATGTCGACATTTGAAAACTTGTCGGAATGTTTATGGGCGGATCAAATATAACTTCATCAATATAGGTGGGTATATCATTCGGAGTGATATGGCTTGTTCCTACATGTAAAACATTTTGGTCGTGGTAGTGCCAATCGCCCATAAGTAAATCTCGAGGAGTGTCCATGCCAACGGCAAAGGTGTCATGTTCGTAAGGTTTGCCGTTGCCTTCGATGATGGCGACATCGTAAAAACCGTTAAATCTGATGTCAGAGCCGACAACATAGCGGTCAAAAATACCTTCGGAATAAGTGGTATATCCCGGAATAAGTATTTCTTTGATAAAAGTGTCGGTGAATGATGTGTGATCGATATCATAGCATTTGGCCGAATCAACGGTGGGCATAAATACTATCTCATCATAACCGGCGGGAGCGTCTGCCGGATTAAAATTGTTCGTGCCAACATAAAGAGTGTTGGCATCAGTGTCTTTTGGCCAGTTGCTACTGAATAGTTTGGGCTCGGTGTCTATGCCGACTATAAAAGCGTCGCCTTCGTATTTGCTGTCGGTGGCTCCGGGGATAATTGCAACATCGGCAGAGCTGTGAAATTCAACCTTTATTCCCCTTGATTCCGAGAAAAGATTGCCGGTTTTGTCAATGTGAAAGGGGATGAAAAATTCTTTGATAATTGATAGTGCCATTTTCTTAATCCTGTTTTTTCCATTATTTATTACTTGTTTATTACTTATTTTGCATTATATACAAAAAAGTGGACAATGTCAATTGTGTGATGATTTATAACAGGTTATTTCTAAAAGAAAGGGTTAAAATACTGCCCAAAAAGCCCCAAGATAAAGTTGATTGTCTTGGGGACAAATGTTGAGGCAAGTTCTTTTATATGCGGCTTGGGAAAGCTAAAGTGTCCGGCGGAATTGAACGAACCGTAGGTGAGAGTCCTATCCAACGCAAAAAAACAACCTCGCAACATCAGGCGAGGAGATTTAAATAAAATGGTGGGTCCTGTAGCCTGCGGGGCAAAAGCCCGCCGGTGGCGGGAGTTTTGACACGAAAAGCAATGAGCCTTTTGCTTGAAAAGTGGCAGCGCATTCAAGCAATTTAGGCGGAATTGAACGAACCGTAGGTGAGAGTCCTAGCCAACGCAAAAAAATAACCTCGCAACATCAGGCGAGGAGATTTAAATAAATGGTGGGTCCTGTAGGACTCGAACCTACGACCAGACCGTTATGAGCGGCCTGCTCTAACCAACTGAGCTAAGGACCCTATTGATAAAAGAGACAGGAGAATAACTTTATCTTTCCGGATTGTCAACCGTATTTACGGTTAACAAAAGCAGAAATATCCTGCCGTTTAAAATTAAAATCAACCGTTATCAAGGAAGCTGCGAAGTTTTCTTGAGCGGCTTGGGTGTTTTAATTTTCTTAAAGCTTTTGCTTCAATCTGACGGATACGTTCTCTGGTAACCGAAAACTGCTGACCGACTTCTTCCAAAGTGTGGTCTGTGTTCATACCGATACCGAAGCGCATTCTCAGAACTCGCTCTTCCCTTGGGGTAAGCGTCGCCAAAATACCCGTACAAGTTGCACGCAAGTTAGCCTGTATTGCGGCGTCCAAAGGCTGAGTAACATTTCTGTCTTCGATGAAGTCGCCCAAATGGCTGTCTTCTTCATCACCAACCGGAGTTTCAAGGCTTATCGGTTCTTTGGCTATTTTCATAACCTTACGGACTTTTTCAAGCGGCATCGTAAGCTTTTCTGCCAGCTCTTCCGGTGTAGGCTCTCTGCCTATTTCGTGCAGCATCTGCCGAGACGTCCGAACCAGTTTATTGATAGTTTCTATCATATGAACCGGAATACGGATTGTTCTTGCCTGATCGGCGATAGAACGAGTAATTGCCTGACGTATCCACCAAGTTGCATAAGTAGAGAACTTATAACCACGGCGATATTCAAACTTATCAACGGCTTTCATCAAACCGATGTTACCTTCTTGAATCAAATCAAGGAACTGCAATCCTCGGTTTGTATATTTCTTGGCAATAGAAATAACCAAACGCAGGTTAGCTTCTATCATTTCTTTTTTCGCACGACTTGATTCCTGTTCGCCTTTTTTGACCGTAGAAACTATGCGGCGGTATTCGACAATAGGCATACCGGTTTCACCTGCCAAAGAGGATATGGAATTACGGATTTCCATAATGTCGTCAACGTGAGTAGTAGTAAAAGCTTTCCAACCTTTACCCGGCATTTTAGCGATTTTTTCCAACCAATTAGGGTCAAGTTCGCTATCCCGATATACTTCCAAGAACTCGTCTCTTTTAATCTTGCAACTGGTAGCAAGGCGCAAGAGCTTTCCTTCAAGCATCATAAGGCGTTTATTGACGTCATTCAGCTGATCAACAAGCTGTTCAATCCGCAACGGATTTAAATGAACGCCTTCCATAAGGCTTACCATTTCTTTTTTCAAAGCAAGATACTTGTTTTCCGTAGCTACCGGAAGCGTTTTTCCGGAAAGCATAGCCTTTACCCGCTGTTCCTGATACTTGCGGAGTTTTTGATAAGTAGCAACGACTTGCGAGAAAATATCCAATACCTTTGGAAGCAAGGTTTGTTCCATTTGCGCAAGAGAGACCGAAGGAGAGTCGTCATAGTCGTAATCGTCGCCATCTTCCTCTTCTTCATCGGAAGATTCTTCTTCCTCGTCATCGTCTATGTAATCATCATCGCCGAAATCTTCTTCGTCATCATCGCCGATATCATCATCGGCAATGTCGTCATCAGAATAATTATCGTCATCATCGTCTTCTTCGGGGTCAATGATATCTTCTGCTTCTTCTTTTTCTTCGTTTTCAAGTTTTTTCAAAGCGATATCGGCTTCACGGCGTTCCTTTTCCGCTACGGCAAGCTGACCGGAACTGGGTTCGGCGTCATAAGTAGCGTCAAGGTCGATAATGTCACGCAAAAGCATTTTGCCGGCGATTAAAGAATCATTCCATTCCATTACAGCTTTTAAAGTCATATAGCTTTCGCAAAGTCCGCCAATCATTACATCATTGCCGGCTTCAATACGCTTGGCTATTGCGATTTCGCCTTCTCTGGATAAGAGCTCTACGGCGCCCATTTCCCGCAAATACATACGGACGGGGTCATCGGTTCGGCCGGAGATATCATCGCCTATATTACCACGTTCTTCGTCGTCGCCGTTATTTTCGGAAGACATTTCATCATCTTCTTCGTCGCTTTCAACAAAGTTGATGCCCATTTCCGAGAGAATCGACATTACATCTTCAATGCGTTCGGAGCTTTCTTTATCCGGAGGGAGAACTTCGTTTAACTCATCAACCGTGATGTATCCCCTGTCCTTGCCTTTGGAAATAAGCTTCTTTACCGCTGCGCTGAGCGAATCAAGAAGGGTATCGTCGGCATCTTCCGGGCTTATTACATCATCTTCAGAATTAATAAGTACCATATTTCTCCCCCAACCTAAAAGGCAAAAACAAATATAGAAGCTTGCTCCCCAGTCCGCATACCGAGGAAAAGCTTGAAATATTCCGTTTAATATCCACTATACCCGCAACGTTTATAGCAGAAACGGGTTTCTTTACCCTTTTACCTTAATTTTGTCAAGATGTTTTTTTTAACACCGAGGCTCTGGAAGCTTTTTGATTTTTTGCAAGCCGGCTTTGATTTTAAAAGCGCCTAAGTCTTGCACGATTTCTCCAGCAACACCATTAGAGAAATAAACGGACTGCACTTCATAAGAAGGTATGCCGGTTTCTTTTCCAGTCAGTGAGTACGGGAAAAACGCCATAGAAAAATCATAGGCTTCGCTTTGCAAAAGCTGTTTATCTCCGGCAACCGAGCGGCGTAAATCCATAGCATCTTTTGGGCTTATAAATACATTTACTTCGGAAACCGCATCAAAGCCGCTGCCGTCAAACATAAAGCCAGAGAAGTTCTTTTTACCCTTTTGCGCCGCCGCCAATGCCGCAAGATTAAAAGATGACGGGAACATGGTTTTTGAAGGCAAAACTATGGATATTCTTTCGGGATAAGAGAAAGTTGCTCTGCCGTCTTTGGTACGGTCGGCAAAAGAGGCTTTTCCGGTTACCTTTTCCACTTCACCTTCTTTGTCGCCGGAAGAAACCTGAGTGGCAAAGCTCATCTCCCGTCCGTCTTTGCTTTCAAATGTCGATATGTTCCACAAGCGGGTTTCTTCGCCCAAGCCATCATAATAAAGCTTTAAAATAAAGCTGTTGGAGGTTATCCAGCCGTCGCAGGTGTATTCCGTTTTATACTTCATGATGCCTCCGGCAGAGGTCAGCCCTACTCCGGATTTCGGAGGCTCTGCCAAAGACAGTTCATATTCCGCTTCATGAGACACCAATACACTTTGGGCAAAAGCAGAATGAAAAGGAAAACAAACCAAAGCAAACAAAAGGAATCTTAATCCAAACATTTTCTATCTCTATAATCACCGGAAAAGTTATTTGTAGAGTATACAAAGAAAGAAGTAAAACGAAAGATAAAGATTTCCTTTTGCTTGTTACAGTTAGTTTATTCTCCAACGAAAGTTACTATTCCGTAGGTCTTGGCTTCCATATTAGCCGAAGTATTGCCGGTATATCCCCCGCCGGAAACATAGCTTAGCGACCCGATAGAAGATGTTCGGAGGTATCCTCCTCCACCACCACCGCCAGGAGACCAGCCGCCCTGACACCCTCCTCCACTTCCGCCACCATAACCGCTTCCTCCTCCAGAACCAGAGTTATCACAAGAGTTTGATCCTCGTCCGCCATTTTGAGCACCTCCAGCCCATCCTCCTCCAGAGCCGCCACTTCCATTGCAACCTCCCCCACCTCCCCAAGCCCCAAGGGAGGCAGTACCGCATGCATTGCCACCGCCGCCGTTACCGGAACCGTCATGCCAGTTAGTACCCCCTGCACCTCCGGCAACCATGATTAAGTTTCCGTTATGATAAGCGGCATAACCTTGTCCTCCTGTACTTCCACACCAACGGCCACAAGAGCCTGGAGCGCCTGGAGTTCCATAGTTAGCAAAATCAATTTTAGTTCCCGGCGGTATACGATAAATTGCCCAAGTGAGGCCACCAATTCCTGCTTTTCCTTTCCAACTATAGGTTGTTGTCGCGGCTCCACCAGCAGCTGCGCCACGGACTTCTACTTTATATTTGGCATTATTACAACCGCTTGAAGGCGTAGTGTAAGAACCACTGGCACCATTTGTTGTATATAAAACATCCCCCGGATTTAATGTGCAACAAGCACAACATTGCGAAGAAACGCTGTTTGCGGCAGTAACGGTATTATTTGTTCCAGTTCTGGAGCTGTCGTAATTTATGATATTATCGCAGGTATTGTTATAAGAATTATCATAACCATAGCGGCAGGCTATATTAGCGGTTGCGTTAACTCTGTTGCATTCGGT
>JAFWAG010000036.1 GCA_017507765.1 Alphaproteobacteria bacterium
CCTGCTCCATAATCTACCTTTAGCTCTGACACACATTTCCCGACACTACGACAAACACCAAAATTGCCTCTTTGTCCTTTAGTCTAGCAATCCATTTTTCATATTCTTTTGTTTTTAAAATAATCATTATACCTCACATTGTGCCATATTTGACACACTTTGTAAATTATTTTTTTACTTTAACACAATTGCCGGCCTTGTAAACGTACTGGTAACGGTTAAGGTTGCGGAAGGTTTGGGCATATTCTCGGCCTACCAGCTTTATTGCAACATCGATATCGTCCGGTTCGGCCAGCATAAAAAGATAAACGGCGGACATATTTGCGCGGAATGATATATCAACTAGCTTCGGTCGTTGTGAGATGCCAACAAGGTTTATGCCGTAATGTCTGCCACGTAGACAGAGGCCTAAAAATCCATGTTTGGGATTACGCTGCCGAATACCTGAAGGAAACGACAAGTCCATTTCATCGACGACAAGGGTAATTTTAGCTTTGCTTGTCTCCGCCATGTATCCGGATTGCATAGCCTGCCCTGCTCTTTTTTGTCAGCTTTTTATGGCGGAAGAATAATACTTTATCCATTCCAAGAAGTCGTTGCTTCCGGCATCGATATTAATACGGATAATGCAAGGAACTTCATAGCTATGCCGTTCTTTAATAGCATTTTCAATGTTCGAGAAGTTTTGCTCGGTACTTTGCATAAAAACGGCATATTCATTGTCGCTGCAAATATATTCTCCCTTGTTATCTTCCTGCCACCAGTATTTACTTCCAATCGGAAAGATATTAGCACCGGCAATAAGTCGGTTGTTCAGCAAATAAGTAATGATATTTTCTGCTTCTTCCTTAGTTTTCGTAGTAGTGTAATACAAACAAGGCATATAATTCTCTTTATAATAAAAGGTCGGCAAAGTTATTTTAGCGTTTTTTGTTTTTTTTCGCCGAAGGAAGCTTTTTAAGCTTTATACGAAAACCTAATGCATGAATTGTTTTCAGTAACGCATCGGCAGAAAACTCTGTTTTTGTTACCATTTCTTTTTCTATATCCGCAGCAATTTTTGCTTTTTTGCTATTTTTAAGGCGACTTTTTGCTCTTGCGCAGTTTTTTAAAGCTCTCACAATGTCTTTTGGTGTGGCGTCAGAGAAAACTTCTTCCAAATAATATGCGATCATCTTTTCGGAAGTAAGGTAATCCGCCGCGTCCCATGGTGAAAATGTAAGATCATCTTTTGTTAATTTAAGCATTTTATCCTCCGATAGCTTACTTATACCGGAAAGGGTTTGCGGCATAAGTGCCTAATATATGAATATCGGAAGCAAAAAACTTTAATTCTTCCAAAGCATTTTTCCATGCTTGTTGTTCGGGGTGAGCTTCAGCTTCCAAATAGAAGCTTGCCGAAACAAAGCGACCGTTTTCCAAATAGCTTTCCAGTTTGGTTATATTGATTGCATTTGTCGCAAATCCGCCCAAAGCTTTATATAGTGCCGCCGGTATATTTCTAGCTTTAAACAAAATAGAGGTTATGTATTTCTTTCCTTCTTCCGGTTCCGGTATTTGCGGCGTTGGCGCCATTATCAGAAAGCGGGTTGTGTTGTTGGCAGCAGTTTCAATATCTTCGGCAATTACTTCCAGATTATATAGTTCGGCGGCTAATTTTGAAGCAATAGCAGCTTGGCTTTTATCTTGATTTTTCAATATCTTTTCGCAAGAAGCTGCGGTATCTATATATTGAATGGGGGTAATTTTATTCTTTTCCAAGAACACTCTGCATTGAGCCAAAGCCTGCGCATGAGAGAATACTTCTTTAATATCGTTGATATTTGTTCCCTTTAAGCCCAGTAATTGGTGATGAACGGATAAGAAAGCTTCGCCTATGATGTATAAATCGCTTTTAGGCAAAAGGAAATGGACATCGGTTACCCTTCCCGCTTCAGAGTTTTCCACGGGGATTAATGCCAAATCTGCGTCCTTGTTATGAACGGCATTCATAGCGTCAGAGAAAGAATAACAAGATATATAGTTATCTTCGGGAAAGTTTTCTTTGCAGGCAATATGAGAATAAGCTCCCGGAACACCTTGATAAGCAATATTTTTCATTTCTTCTCCAGCATTTTTTGTAAGTATTTTCCGGTATAGCTTTCCGGAGTTTTTGCCACTTGTTCTGGAGTTCCTTCGGCGATGATTTTTCCACCGCCGTCTCCGCCTTCGGGGCCAAGGTCTATGATATAGTCGGCAGTTTTGATAACATCAAGATTGTGTTCGATAACCACAACGGTATTTCCCTGCTCTACTAACGTTTGTAAGACGTCCAACAGCTTTTCTATATCTGCAAAGTGCAGTCCGGTTGTCGGCTCGTCCAGAATATAAAGCGTATTTCCGGTGGCTTTCTTGGCCAATTCACGGGAAAGCTTAATTCTTTGCGCCTCTCCGCCGGATAAAGTCGTTGCCGATTGGCCAAGTTTTATATACCCAAGGCCTACTTGCTGTAAAAGGCGCAAACGGTTGGTAATGGCGGGAATAGCGGTAAAGAAGTCCGCTGCTTCATCAACGGTCATATCCAGAACATCAGCAATAGATTTTCCTTTGTACGTTACCTCTAACGTTTCCCGATTATAGCGTTTTCCTTTGCATACATCACAGGTTATATAAACATCGGCCATAAAGTTCATTTCAATTCTGGTAACGCCGTCTCCTTCGCAGGCTTCACAGCGTCCGCCTTTTACGTTGAAGGAAAAGCGTCCGGGCTTATATCCTCTGGCTTTTGCTTCCGGCAGTTCGGCGAACCAATCACGGATAAAGTTAAAAGTTCCGGTATAGGTTGCCGGATTTGACCTAGGCGTCCTGCCGATAGGCGATTGGTCAATATCAATAATCTTGTCAATATAGCCAACTCCGGTAATACGTGTATATTCCCCAGGTACATCTCTGGATTTATTGATTATTTTGTTTACGGCTTTATATAGAGTTTCAATAATTAAGGAAGATTTTCCGCCTCCGGACACTCCGGTAACGCAGGTTAAAGTTCCAAGCGGAATAGAAGCCGTAACTTTTTTAAGGTTATTAACGCTTGCACCGGTAATTTTCAGTTGTTTACCGTTACCTTTACGGCGTTTTTTCGGTATTGAGATTTCTTTACGTCCGCTTAAATAAGCTCCGGTAACGCTGTTGATATCATTGATAATATCTTCGGGAGTACCTTCGGAAACGATTTTACCGCCCAACACCCCTGCTCCGGGGCCCATATCAATAACATAATCAGCATGACGGATAGCATCTTCATCGTGTTCAACGACAATAACCGTATTATCTAGTTCTTTAAGGTGTTCCAAAGCCTCCAAAAGCTTATCATTATCTCTTTGGTGCAAGCCGATAGAAGGTTCATCAAGAACATAAAGAACGCCGGTAAGTCCGGAACCTATCTGGGAAGCAAGGCGGATACGTTGGCTTTCTCCGCCGGATAAGGTTGCCGAAGCACGACCTA
>JAFWAG010000037.1 GCA_017507765.1 Alphaproteobacteria bacterium
GCGCAGCTTTCCTTCCACACACATGGTTATCAATGTGGCATTGGAGGGAATCTTGGCGCGAATGGATACCGCTTCCTTTTCCAGTGCGGCGTCGATCTGTGCCTGCGAGGGATTCGTCGGGCGAATTAAATAAGGGAACAGAGGAGATGTTAACAATTATGCCAAAGGAATTATATCCCTTATCCAATGTCATCAGACGAGACGGCAGCAAAGTACCGTTTGAAGCCAACAAGATTTTTTTGGCGATAAAGAAAGCCGGCGACGCAACGGAAGAGTTTGACGAAGACGAAGCCCGTCTTTTGACCGAACAGGTTATCAAAGTTTTAAAGCATAAGTTTGACAAGAATCTGCTTCCGTCGATTGAACACATACAAGATGTAGTAGAGCAGGTTTTAATTTCCGCCAACTATTTCAAAACTGCCAGAGCTTACATTGTTTATCGTGAACAGCACGGCACCTTGCGTCGGGACAAAAAGACTCTGGTTGATGTAGCCTCTTCGGTTAACGAATATTTGGAAAGAGCCGACTGGCGCGTTAATGCGAACGCCAACCAAGGCTATTCCTTAGGCGGTTTAATTTTAAACGTTTCCGGTAAAATTATTGCTAACTACTGGCTCAGCCATGTTTATCCGCCGGAAATCGGCGAAGCTCACCGTGAAGGTGATTTTCACATTCATGATTTGGATATGCTTTCCGGATACTGCGCCGGTTGGTCGTTAAAGAACCTTTTGAACGAAGGCATCAACGGCGTTCCGGGCAAAGTTGAAACCTGCCCTCCGAAGCATTACGGCAGCGCCTTGGGTCAAATGGTAAACTTCCTTGGCACCTTACAGAATGAATGGGCAGGCGCACAGGCTTTCAGTTCTGTTGACACCTATCTTGCTCCGTTTGTCCGCATCGACAACCTTACTTATGATGAAGTAAAACAAGGAATGCAGGAGTTTATTTATAACTTGAACGTTCCTTCCAGATGGGGTACTCAAACTCCGTTTACCAACCTTACGTTTGACTGGGTATGTCCGGAAGATTTACAAAAGCAGGTTCCGTTAGTCGGCGGTAAAGAAGTTGACTTCACTTACGGCGACTTAAAAAAAGAAATGGAAATGATTAATCGGGCGTACATAGAAGTCATGACCACCGGTGATGAAAAAGGTCGTCCGTTTACGTTCCCGATTCCGACATACAATATGACTCAGGACTTCCCGTGGGACGATGAAAATACGGATTTAATGTTTGAAATGGCGGCAAAGTATGGCCTTCCGTACTTCCAGAACTTCATCAATTCCAGTTTAAAGCCGGGCATGATTCGTTCCATGTGCTGCCGTTTACAGCTTGACCTTCGTGAACTTTTGGCCAAAGGAAACGGCTTATTTGGTTCAGCCGAGCAGACCGGTTCTTTGGGCGTAGTAACCATTAACTGCGCACGCCTTGGTTACACCTATCGCGGCGATGAAGAAGGATTGTTAAAGCGTCTTGATGAGCTGTTAGAGCTTGCCAAAAACAGCCTTGAAATCAAGCGTAAAGTTGTTCAGCGTCATATAGACTCGGGACTGTTCCCTTACACGAAGCGTTACCTTGGCACTCTTCGCAATCATTTCTCGACAATCGGCGTTAACGGCATGAACGAGATGATTCGCAACTTTGCCGAAGACAAGTACGACATTACCTCGGTTGAAGGTCAGAAGCTTGCAGTAAAGATTTTGGACTTTATCCGTGCCAAGCTCTTAAAGTTCCAGGAAGAGACCGGAAATATGTTCAACTTGGAAGCGACTCCGGCGGAAGGCACGATGTACCGCTTTGCCCGCGAAGACCAGAAGCGTTTTCCGGACATTATCCAAGGCGGCACGAAAGAAGCTCCGTTCTATACGAACTCCTCGCAGCTTCCTGTTGGTTATACCGACGATTTGTTCGAAGCTTTGAACCTTCAAGAAGAGCTTCAGGGCAAGTACACGGGCGGCACGGTTATGCATTTATATATGCGTGAACGTATTTCCAGCTCGCACACTTGCAAAATGCTTGTTAAAAGAGTTTTAGAGAACTATCGTATACCTTATATTACGGTAACCCCGACGTTCTCTATCTGTCCGAAGCACGGATATCTGGCGGGTGAGCACGAATACTGCCCGATCTGTGATCAGGAAATATTGGCGGCCAAGATTAAAGTAGGGTAGACTTTTTTCTCCATTACGGTTATCTTAGCTTTATGGTAAACTTAAATTATGGATATGGTAAAAATGATGAATGAACAGAATATCGCAATGTTAAAGAACGAAGAACGTCAGAAATGCGAAGTATGGACCAGAGTTATGGGTTATCTCCGTCCTGTATCCGAATACAACATCGGTAAAAAGAGTGAGTTTGCCAATCGCACCACTTTTGTTGAGTCCTTAGCGACTCAGGAAGTAATGGGAGTTGCCGCAGAATAATTCTGCACAGGGGCTTGTTGTCGGTGGCATAGTCCCTGTAACCACCATAGATTATCCGGAGCATTTATCTGCGGTTATCTTTTGCCAAGGCTGTTGTTGGCATGGTCCGTACTGTCATAATGCAGGGATTATTGATGCTAATGCAGTCATTCCCGGCGCTCCGAAGTGGGAAGAAGTCCTAGATTTTTTGGATAAGCGTAAAGGCTTGCTTGACGCTGTAGTTTTCAGCGGAGGCGAGCCTTTAGTCCAGCCCTTTATCCGCACGGCGATAAAGCAAGTGCAGGAAAAAGGCTTTGCGATTGCCTTGCACACCAACGGCCACAATCCAGAGCTTTTAGCCGAAATCCTTCCGGATATAGAGTGGGTAGGCTTGGATATAAAAGCTCCCTTTGCCGACTACCACAAAGCCGTCAGCGAAACCGAAGACGACTGGGCAAAGATGAAAGCCCACAACTTTGGTGCCAAAGTATCCCAAAGTCTTGATATCCTGTTAAAATCCGGCATTTCCTTTGAAGTCAGAACCACGCTTGACCCACGGATAATCACCAAAGATATGTTAAAAGAACTGGCAACCGAGCTTTCCGCCCGCAAAGTTTCCACCTACGCCATTCAAGAATACCGTAAAACCGACAACGACTCCGCCCAACCTTCTGATGCGGATATTCATTCTTTCTTTACGGATACCGAGTTATTAAAGGAATTATCATCTCTTTTTCCGGAGTTCATCGTCAGAAGAGGATAGTTCATGAGTACAATTGCCATTACCCTTTTAATCATCAGCATTGTATCTGCGCTTGGTTGGGCTGTTGGCAGCATAAAGTACCGCAATATTTCCTTAGGCGTCAGCGGAGTTTTATTTTCCGGCCTTATCATCGGGCATTTTTTAAACGCCAACGACATCAGCATTGACCGAGAGATTTTTGAGTTTATCAGAGATTTTGGCTTAATCCTGTTTGTTTATTCCATTGGTATGCAAATGGGCAGAGGCTTTTGGGCATCTCTTATCCGCCATGGCAAGATGCTTAATTCCCTATCATTTTTAAGCGTTCTTTTCAGCGCAGGCCTTATAATCATTTTATACAAAGTAACGGATATTCCTCTTGATGCGCTTGTGGGCATTTATTCCGGAGCGGTAACCAACACCC
This sequence comes from Alphaproteobacteria bacterium, assembly GCA_017507765.1. GTDB lineage: Bacteria > Pseudomonadota > Alphaproteobacteria > CACZRW01 > CACZRW01 > RGIG5556. The sequence goes on from JAFWAG010000037.1 coordinate 3,572, forward strand.
CGACCCTTGGCGCAGGGCAGCAGATGCTTGAATCTTATTACCAATCGGGAGTAGACGTTGCCGGCCTTGGCTATGCCGTAACTTACCCGTTTGGGGTTGTCGGCGTTATGTTGGTAATCATTGTTTTAAAGTGGCTTTTAAAGATTACCTTAAAAGACGAAGTATCTTCCTATGAACTCAGCCGAGCCACAGACTCGGAAAAAATTGTGGAAATAGAGCTTGAAATCACCAACCCCTACTGTAACGACTTAGCTTTGGGAGCCATTCCCGGTATGTTCAAGCAAGGAGTGGTAACCACGCTTATCGACCGTGGAGAAGATGAGTTTGTCCCTAACCTTAAAACCAAAGTCTTTACCGGAGACATCTTGCACCTTGTCGGACCGGAAGTGCATTTAAAGGAAATGAAGATAGTCCTTGGCGGCGGCAATGTTTCTCTTTCCGCCGTCCACAATCACAACAAAAACGTTACAACGGAAAAGATACTGGTAACGAATTACAAGATTTTGGGCAAAACCATTCACGAAGCCTTTGACGAACCGGAAAGTCAGATAATCATCTCTCGGATAAAACGCAACGGCCACGAAGTCCCTGCCGAACCGGAAACCAAGCTTTGTTTTGGCGACATTTTGACCGTAACGGGCAAAAGCGCAGACATTTTATCGGTTGTGCAATTAGTCGGCAACGACCCGATAGCAATGGATAAAATCCGCCTTGCCCCACTATTCATCGGCATAGCCATAGGTATCTTATTCGGTGCAATACCCTTTGCCATTCCGGGTTTATCGTTACCGGTAAAGCTTGGCATTGCCGGCGGACCATTGCTGTTATCGATTTACTTTGCGGGACTTGGCAACGCCGGCCCGTTAATTTGGTACATTCCGCCTTCTGCCAACAATCTTTTGCGTGAACTTGGGATAACTCTCTTTTTAGCGGTGGTAGGTGTCATTGCCGGCACTCATTTCTTGGAAACTCTTTTAATCGGCGACGGGTTAACATGGGTATTTTACGGCGCCTTGATAACCGGACTTCCGATTTTGCTGACCGGCATTATTGCCCGCCTTGTTTTCAAGATAAACTTTCTTACCATTTCCGGCACATTATGCGCAGCCATGACCAATCCGACGGCACTAGCCTTTTCGACCGCCATATCCTCTTCGGAAGCACCGATTGTTGCCTATATTACGGCGTATCCGTTAACCGTAGTGCTAAGGATTATATCCATTCAAATTATTTTCCTTTTATTGATATAGGGATAAGGAAATGGTTGCCGACAAGCTGAAAGAAATAAAAGGGATAAATGAGCTTCTGCCCTTTTATGATACTTTTATCTTCGGCTTATGGGGAGTACTTTACGAAGGTGGCGACCGCCCTCTCCCCGGCGTTATGGAAGCCTTAATCAAGTTAAAGAAAGCCGGCAAACACATCATCATTCTCTCTAACTCGGCAAAGCCCTCGGCTTTAATAGCATCTCGGTTTGCCAGCATTGGCATCACAAACGAAATGTATGACGGGATACTCAGTGCGGGAGAGGTCTTATATTACAACCTAACCCGCCGTAAAAGCGGCATTTTTTCCCGTCTTGGCAAACGCTGCCTGCACCTAGGCAAGCGTTCCGACTGGTATTTTTCCTCTTATTACGAAAGAGTTTTCAAAGCCGACGCCGCCGACTTTATTTTATTAAACCGTCAGCTTTTCCGTAACGAGTATTTGGAAAGCTATCTGCCGATACTCAGCGCAGCCTTGGAAAGAAACCTTCCCATGCTCAGCATTTCTGCCGACCATTTTTATTACGAAGAAGACAACGCAATCCTTGGCGCCGGCTCTTTGGAAAATCAATATGAAAAACTTGGCGGCTTAGTCATCAAAACCGGCAAACCGGACAAGTCGTTATTCCTTTACTGTTTGGAAGCCTTACCCGAAACTAAAAAAAGCAAAACCATAGTCATCGGCGACTCCATAGAAACCGACATCAAAGGCGCAGATTACAGCGGTTTATCATCAGTATTCATAGCCGGAGGAAAACACGCCAAAGAACTGGATTTATACCGTGGCGAACCCATAGACATCGAAGCCTTAGAAGAACTATCACGAGTTTACGGCTGTTTTCCGTCTTACGCCACCTCTACCCTGCAATGGGACGAACTTTAATCTTTCCTAACCGGAAACGGAAAAGGCTGACGTTTTTGCCGGTTTTTATGCAAAGACTTGGCAATATGTAAAAGCAGTTGCTTGTCTTCCGGATACAGCTTGTTAAAAACAGTCAAAAAAGCACTTTCTTCTCGGCTCAGGTTCGTTA
>JAFWAG010000038.1 GCA_017507765.1 Alphaproteobacteria bacterium
ACCGGAACTCCGGTCGGAAGTGAACTAAAGCCATAATTGGAGATATTCTCTGCCCAGACTCCATTGATACCCCAAGCACGATTTGCATCTTGCGCCGAATAAATACCTGCCGAAACTCCCAATAAAGCCGCCACTTTGGCCGCTACATATCGTTGCCTCCGCCAGCACCGGAAACCATAGCGTTTATCGTCCCGTCGGAATCTTTCTTTATACCGATTTGATATCCGGTTACATCAATACCGACATCAAGCGGGTCAATCACCGATGTTCCAACCGGAATTATATCTTTATTCGCTTCAATATAATCCTTGGTAGCATTCTTGATTAAAAGCAAAGTATTTGCTTCGTTGATATTGTCGATTTCTTCCCGCCGGTCAGCAACGTGCTTATAAAGTATCGGTGTCAGGGTAGCTATTAACCCTAACATAATAATAACTTCAACGGTAATACTTCCGGATTGGACGCTATTTTCTAACGGGGGGGGGTAGAGACTTTCATTTTTCTGGGTAACATATGCATTATCGTATCTCCTGCATTTAAATAACCGTTCAAAGTATATTTTAAACGTACCAAAATGCAAATGTTTTATAGAACTTCTTGCGCAGCTTTAAAACCGGAAGTTATGGCTGCTTCCATAGTACAAGGTAAGTTTTCTTGCGTCCAATCTCCGGCAATAATAATATTATTTGGCAATGATTTAAGTATTCGATTGCGTTTTATAAGTGTTTCTTTGTCTTGAGACATAGTAGCTCTTTTCTCGCATATTACACTATTGGCAATAAAATCATCATTATTAAGATTGAATATTTCTTTTGCTTCTTCTTTTATTGCAAAAATATCCGGATTATTTGCTGCGCTTATGGTTGCTGACAGGATATTTCCTTTAATCTTAAACCATTCTGCCGCTCCGTTTATCTTTCCGACAAAGGCAAAAGGACGCTCTTTCGGGCTTAAAAGGAAATGAATGTTGCTTATCGGATTATGGGGCAATATAGGTAGATTAAAAATCCTTGCCAAAGATTGTTGCGGTAAAGCCCAGATAACTTTGTCTTCCGCTGAAATCTCTGTTTCCGAGGCGGCAAATATCAACTTTCCTTCCTCATACCCGATACACTTTTTCCCGTATTCTATCTTGATTTTTTGCGCATTGGCAAAGGTTTGAAAGGGCTTGGCAAATACATCTTCTAAAGTATTTGCTGCAAATAAAGGATAAGGATTTCGTAAAGACTTAAGTATTGTTTTTAAATACAAAATCTTATCAGCTTTGTTGTATTCGGTATTAAGTACGGATACAACCCCTAAACGCCATAAACCTTTAATATTAAAAGAAAAGTATTTTATAGAAGGGAAGTAAGGATAAAGCTCTTTCTTTGCCGAAGAGTTTATTATTTCTAAAAAAGTCAATAGGTTATGATTGGCTTTAAGCATCATGTGATTGCCGTTATCAATTTTTACCCCTAAAACAGGGGAAACAAATGAATAACAACGTCCGCCGATATGGTTTGCGGCTTCATAAAGGAAGATTTCGCCGGCAAAACCTTTGTTTCTAAGGCTTGCGGCGGCAGCCATTCCTGCCAATCCGGCTCCGATTATATGAACCGCACTTGCCATTTACGACCTTAAAGCCAGCCACAACATATGCATTTTGTTCAGCCGTACCTTAGGCGAAGTCTTCTCCCACCCTTGTTTGCGCATTTTGTCCAATATTTTATGATAGATATTCATCATCATAATTGCGGGGTGGAGAGCTTTTTGGTTTTCGGGAGTAATCAGCATTTTTGCTTCGGTATAGCGCAGTTCCGCCATGTCCGCCAGTTTTTCTCTTACTTTGCCGATAGCAGGGTGAGAGAGCATTTCTGTCGGCAGAATATCGCCTATCCCCGAGGAGAGCAGAAGTTCTTTCGGCAAATATATGCGTCCCATATCAAAGTCTTCTTTGGTGTCTCGTAAAATATTTGTCAGTTGCAAAGCTTCGCCCAAAGCGATAGCGAACCTTTGGGATTTATCGTCAACCGCCCCGAAAATATGTATGGAAAGCACACCCACGGCTCCGGCGACTCTCCGGCAATACAGGCGGAGCATATCCAAAGACGGAGGATTAAGCCCGTCATGAGTATCCATTTCCATACCTCGGATAAGCTCTAAAAACTCCTCTTTCGGCAGGGAAAACTCTTTGCATACGTCTTTCAAATATAAAGCAACAGGGTTATAAGCCGGTTCTTTTCCTGCATAAATATCATTTATGGCGATTGCCCAGTCATTAAGTCGTTGTTTTTTAACTTCTATTGGCGCAGGTTCGTCGGCAATATCATCAATCTGGCGACAGAAAGCATACACGGCAAACATTGCGTCTTTTTTATGTTTTGGCAACAGGCGCATCGCCCAGTAAAAGGAAGAAGATGAAGCTTTTACTATATCATTGATATATATTCCTATTTTTGCGGTATCATAAGCTGTTTTCGGCATATTCCCCTCATTATTCCCGTCCAAAAAGCCATTATCCAATCAGTTTTACGTAAATCGACATGAGATGCAAGCAAATCCTGTTTTTGTAAGCGATATAAAAGCCGCCTTGCCAAGGTATGTATGGTTACAATTTCCATTCTTAAGCCTCGGTTAAAGGTAATCAAGGGCAAAGTGGACGCTTCGGTCAGCAAACCTTCTGTTTGTTGCAGCATTAAAGTAATTACCGGCTGTAATTTTTCGGTCATATTGCTTTTGGCTAATTCATCATAGTTAATTCCTTGATTTTCCATAAAAATTAAAGGTATATAAGCACGATGCATTTCCAACCAGTCTTTTTGGCAGTCTTGCAGGTGATTTAAGATTTGCAAGGCAGAGCAAAGCATATCCGAAGGCCAGTATGTAGCGGTACTTTCTTTATGTAAATCAAGGAGATATCTTCCCACCGGAGCTGCCGAATATTTGCAATAGTTCATCAAGTCAACCCAAGTGTGATAAGTTTCGCCTTTTGCGTCCATACGGAAAGCGGTTAAAAGGTCGGTAGCTCTTGACGGGTCTATGCCGGTAATTTCCAAGCTTTCTTTAAGTTTTTCGGCACATTTTGTCTTGGCATCAGCCGGAGTTTTCCCCCGTAAAACGGCTTCCAGTTCGTCCAGCATGGATATTTTTTCGCTTGCGGATAGGCTTGGGTTGTCGGCTATATCGTCGGCAGTGCGGGCAAAACCGTAATACGCCATAACGTGCGGCCGCAGTTTTTTGGCGATTAAAGCGGAGGCAACCGGAAAGTTTTCATCTTTATGCGTCTTAGTCGCCAAGGTTTTTCCTCCATTCTTTTATGTCGTTTAAAGCTCTTTGGGATAAAAGGAGTTTTTTGTCTCTCCCTCGAGGTTGTTTCTTCACGCCTTCTATTATCGGTAAAGCGGGGAAAAGCCCGAAGTTTATATTGCTGGGCTGGAAAGGTAATCCTTCGGCATTTCCTTGGGTTACGTGTTTTAAAATCGAACCCATGGCGGTCGTTTCCGGCGGCGGCAAAATCTCTTTCCCGTTTAATTCGGCGGCCATGAATACGCCTGCCATAAAGCCGGTAGCGATACTTTCTACATATCCTTCACAGCCGCTTATCTGCCCTGCGAACTTTATTTCCGGTCTTTTTTGCAAAGAAAGAGCAGGGGTCAAGAGTTTAGGACTATTTATAAAAGTATTGCGGTGAACGGAACCAAGCCGAGCGAACTCCGCATTTTCCAAGCCTCTTATCATACGGAAGATTCTTTTTTGTTCCCCGATTTTCAGCTTGGTTTGAAATCCGACCAGATTTAATAAAGTACCTTCTTTATTATCGTTTCGCAGTTGTAATACGGCAAACTCTCTTGCCCCGCCGTTATGAGGATTATACAGTCCTACGGGCTTCATCGGCCCGAAAGCCAGAGTATCTTTCCCTCGCTCAGCCATTACTTCAATCGGCAGACACCCGTCGAAATAAGGGGTATTTTTCTCCCACTCGGCGAATTCGGTTTTTTCGGCGGCGAGTAAAGCTTCAACAAAAGCATAATATTCGTCTTTGTTTAAGGGGCAGTTGATGTAGTCTCCTTCGCCGGAAAGCTCTTTGTCATAGCGAGACTGCCGCCAAGCCTTAGACATATCGACGCTTTCGGTATACACCACCGGAGCAATCGCATCAAAAAAGTGCAAAGAATCCTCTCCGGTAAGTTCTTGAATCTTTGCGGTTAAGGTTTCCGAAGTTAAAGGGCCGGAGGCGATAATTACGTTTCCTTCCGGTATTTGTTCGGCTTCTTTACGAACGATTGTAATCAAGGGGTGGGAAGATATCTTTGCTTCCACGGCTTTGGCAAAAGCCTCTCTGTCTACGGCCAAAGCCCCGCCTGCCGGAACTTTGGTTTCATCGGCGCATTGCATTAAAAGAGAGGAGCAGATTCGCAGTTCTTCGTGTAAAACCCCGACGGCATTTAGCTCTTTATCGTCCGAACGTAAAGAATTAGAGCAAACCAGCTCGGCAAGGTTACCGGTTTTATGGGCGGGAGCTTTGGGAGAAGGGCGCATTTCCATTAAGGTTACTTGGATACCTTTTTGCGCCGCTTGCCACGCAGCTTCCGAGCCTGCCAAGCCTCCGCCGATTATAGTTAATTTTTTAGCCATAAAATTATCCTTAAAAAATCTGCAAAAAGATGTTATGGTGAACGCTACTATAAAGCGAGTTGTTTTTAAAGGATAGAAATAAATAATGCATACGGTTGATATCCTGATAGTTATTTTGTTGGCTATATCCGGTCTTATTTGGCTTTTTGCCAAGGTGGGAAGGCGCTTGCTCGGGCGGGTTCAAAGGGTGTCCTGCCAAGATATTTTAAAGCGTTTAGAGGCAGGGGAAGAAATAATTATTCTTGATATCAGAGAAAAGAAAGATTTTAACAATTTCTTAGGGCATATAGTGCATTCTATCAATATGCCTTTCCTAGAACTCAAGGAAAAGCTTGAAAAAGGCGGCTTGGATTTAAGCGGATTTTTTTCTGTTTCCGTTGTGATTGTCGAGCAGTCAGACAGTTTAAAAGGAGCTAAAGCGTATAAAATGCTAAAGGCGCACGGCTTTGAGAAGGTTGAAGTTTTGGACGGCGGGTTTGCAAAGTGGACCAAGATGCAGCTTCCCGTTACTCGTTATGAGGGATAAAATGAAGAAAATACTTTTGATGACGGCACTTACACTTCCCTGCGGTATGGCTATGGCAGAGGAAGCCGTACAAACGACTGCGGAAGTGGACGGTTCGCCGATAAAGTCAGTAACGATAGAAACTCCCGCCGATTTAAAGCCTGTTCAAGTAAAGGTTTATCCTTCTTCCGCCTATCAGTCGGTTAAAGTAACCGAGAAGGTGGAGGCAGTTGCAGCTCCGGTGGAAGAAACTCAGGAAAAACCGTGCCGAGCCGTTAAGGCCGTTATTGAAATCCAGTGTCCGGAATGTGATTTTTGTACGCCGCCTGTAGCTACGAAAATAGAAGTAAAAGTGCCGGAGCCTCCCAAATGTGAACCTTGCGAACAAGCCGCTCAGGTAAAGGCAGAGCCTGTAAAAGAAGCTGTTAAAGAAGAGCCGGTAAAGGAAGTGGTTAAAGAGCCAGAGCCGGAACAGAAAGCTAAACCAAAACCGGCACCCAAAAAGAAAGCCGCTGCTAAGAAAAAGAAAAAAGTATCCTTAAAGAAAAAGTTTGCATGGAAGAAGCCGACTAACCGTCCGAAAATAATGCCAAAGCCGAGCTTTGCCGAACCGGAAGTCGTGAAGTTAATAGAACCTCCGGCTCCTATTCCTGAGGCTTTGGAGCCGTCGAAAGCTCCGGTTGAAGTCGAAGTGCAGGAAGAAGTCATCAAAGAAATCCCTGTAATTCCGGTTATAACCGAGCAAGCCAAGACCGTTACCCCGATAACGCCGGCAAAAGTAAGACCTGTTGGTGATTTGGAAGTATCTTTGAATAAAGTTCTTGGCGGTATGGATTTGCAGACTCGCTTGGAAGGCTTAAAGGAAGTTAAAGCCTTTGCCGAATATGACAAAGAATGCCATGAACGCATTGAATGTATGTTGGAAAAGTTCCTGCGTAAAAGAGCCGCCAAAAACGCAGACGGAGTTATGCAGGTTCAGGAATGCGGCACGGATATCGAAGCGGCTTTATATGTCTTGGGTATTGTCCGCAACCCGTCCAATCCGTTGAACTTAAGCGACCTTGATTTCAGCAATATAATGATAAAGGCGGATACTTTAGAAGGCGCAAACTTTGCTAATTCCTCGTTCACCGGAAGCACGATAAAGGGAAGTGTTTTGAAAAAGGCTGACTTCACGAACGCCGATTTTGTAAAGACCTTCTTCCTTAACGTTGATATGCAAAAATCCGTTTTGGATAAAGCCGTTTTTGCTTCCGCCAACTTGAACAACGTTGACTTTACGGAAGCCACTTTGAACGGCGTAACCTTTAAACGGGCAAAAATATCGAACTCTGTTTTTGCGAAAGCATCTCTTGCCGATACTTTGTTTGTCGATGCGGTTATTAAAGACACTTCTTTTGCCTTGGCGAACCTTGGCGGAGCAAACTTCTCCCGTGCGATTTTGGTAAAAGACCGCTTTAACGGCGCCAACTTAACTTCTGCCGATTTTTATCAGGCGCAAATAGAAAAGGTTAAGTTCTATGACGCCATATTAAAAGATGCGAATGCCAAAGATACCGATTTCCAAGATACGGAAGGCATGACGGTAGATATGTTCTTAACTGCTCTTACGGACAGCAATACCGTTGTTCCCAAGATGATTGACACCACTTACAACCAAGTTCGGGTAAAAGAGGCCAGTTATTCGACTTGTTCGGCAAAAGAATGCCAGACTCGGTTAAAAGGCTTTGAAAATTACCTTCCGGAACTTTTGGATAATTCGTTGCGAGTCCTTTCCGGCGCTCATGAAACCGTAGGCAACCGAGCTTGGGCTTTATGTAATATAAAGTGTGTTTTGCACGCAGACGGTTCCCGTTCTGATTTTGCCGTGGGCGAGGTTGCTGATTTTGTCAGAAAGCGTGCTCCTTGGCCTCCGCGCAATAATCGCAGAGCGGCGGCAACAGCTCCGGATATAGATGTTCAGGCCGCTATTTATGTTATCGGTTCCCGTCCGAAAGAAGCCATGTCTACCACGGTTGACTTGACCAACACGGATTTACGGGGTGCCGATTTTTATGGCATGGATATGAGCGGAGTTGATTGGCATGGCTCTAATTTACGGGGAGCATTGGTTACCAATTCCAAAGGACTTCCGCCGGATTTAAGCAGTACGATAGTCCGTAAATAGCTGTAAACCAACATTTTTTATCATAAGAGAAGCCCTGCCATAGAGAGATGACAGGGCTTCGGCACAACAACTTTGAAAACTAATGACTTTTAGGCAAAGTATTAGTCTAAAAATACTTTTAAAGCTTTAAAATAATATTGTCAAGTTTTTTAGATAATTTTTTATCTGTCTCCGTAGCTATGTAGAAGTTGCCCGTAGTTTAATAGATATGGGGGTTAAAGGGGAAGATGCTTTAAACTGGCTTAAATCGTTTAAAGACTTCAAGCTTGACCATATAGACTTTGACACGGAAACCGAAGGGCTAGAGGA